>NZ_QRHM01000017.1:0-29393 GCF_003470325.1 Collinsella sp. AM24-1
AGATGACGGGGCGGAATGTCAATCCTGGTCTAACAGAGCCTATTTTTTAATGTAATGGGGACTTGGCTGTTGCTGCCTTGTGGATCGTGCATCCAACTAGGGTCAGCCAAGATTACATTGCCGGGGCCGGAGAGGCATACTTTGTTTTGAGAAGTTCGCGAAGCCCACTTCTCAAAACAAAGTATGCCTCCCCGGCCCTCGCCCGTATTACCCCGCTGGGCGAGCCATAGACGCCGCGTACCGATAGGGTGAGGTGGCGGCTTGAAATTGGTGCTATATTCAGCTTGAGTTGTTAAATGTTAGTAAGAGAGGCTGATATGGGGCTGTTCAAGAAGAAAAACCCGCAGGATGCCTTTGATCCCGATGTGTTTACCATCACGGATACGATTTTGGACCCGCCGCGGTTTACATTTTTGCCGGCTATCTACCAGGACGCCACGCGCCGCAAGTGGGCCGTGCATCAGCGCGGCGGCGAGCCGAAGATTTTTGACTATGCGGACGTGTTGCAGTGCGAAGTGGCCGAGGCGGGCGATCCGGAGGCCGAAGAAGCGGTCTCTAAACAGGAATTTGCCCAGCGTATCCTGGCAAATCCTGCCAAGGCGGCGAAAATAAACGCTGCCAAGCGTAATATGTGTCTTGGTATGGGCGTTGTTGTGGCGGTTCAGACGGGAAAAGACGAGGTTTCCAAATTAGAGATTCCCGTTATGACCGACGAAGTCAAACGCGATTCAAGTCTATATAAGTCGTATCGGAATGTCGCCGAGAAGATCAAGGCAGAATTTGATGCCATGGGAGGGCTGGCCTAATTTTGGCGGCATACGTTTCTGAATGAGGAGTCTGTGCAATGGCAGGCGAATCTTATGCAATTCCCCCCAAAGATCATGCTGTTGAGGGAATTCTTTGGTATATCCAGCACCATCAGCTTGCCGGCGGCGATCGCCTGCCGGCCGAGCGCGTGCTGTGCGAAGAGATTGGCGTTTCGCGTACGGCGTTGCGTGCCGGTATCACGCGGCTTATCTCGTGTGGAACGCTCGAGAGCCGTCGCGGATCGGGCACGTATGTGTGTCCTCCCAAGCCGCTGAACATCTTCCAGGAAACGTATAACTTTTCCGATGCTGTGCGGACTGCCGGCCTGCACCCCTCTTCTCGTCTGGTTTCCACCGGGACCATCGAGGCGGATGAGGCGCTTGCCGACAAGCTTGGGGTGGCTGTAGGCGCTCCCTTGCTCCGCATGCAGCGCGTTCGACTTATTGAGGGCGAGCCGGCGTCAATCGAGACCGCTCACGTTAACCTGTCCCTGTGCCCATCGCTTCCCGAGCACGATTTTGAGTGTGAGAGCCTTTACGATGTCTTGCTCAAAGAAGGTGGCGTGCGCGTTGAGCATGGACGTGAGCATATCTCCATCTCGCGTTTGAACGTCGAAGAGGCCGAGCTGCTCCAGCAAGAAGAGGGAACGCCGGTGTTCTATGAGAGCTCGATCGAATTTGATAAGGACATGCGTTTTGTGGAGCATTGCAAATCGGTGATTTTGCCCACAAAGTTCCGCTTTGCCGATAACGGCGAAGAGAACGGCATGAGGAGCGTGGCAGGTGAACAATGGCTGAAACAGTAGATGCCACCCCGGTTTATATGCGCATTCGACGCTGCATCGAGGAACGTATCGAGCGCGGTGCATATCCCACGGGTTCCATGATTCCGTCCGAAAAAGACCTCGCCGAGGAATTTGGTACGACACGCTTGACCATCCGAAGCGCTGTCGATGAGCTGGTTCGGCGCGGGCAGATTCGCCGTGTTCGGGGAAAAGGTGCCTTTGTGGCGCAGAAAGTACCTGCTTTTTTTGAACGCACGGTCGGTTTCCGTGAATCGGTCCGTGCTTCGGGCGGCGAGCCGTCCGTCCGTATTCTCGCGCGTTCCAAGCGTTATGCGGGGCCATATTACGCCGACCTGTTTGGCATCGCCGAGGACGACCTGCTCTATTCCGTTCGACGCCTGAACTGCATAAACGGTAGCCCCGTATCGATTGAGACGGCGCTGATTCCCTGCCTGCTGTTCCCAACCATCGAAGATATTGACGTGTCGGTCTTCAGTTTGTACGAGACCTATGAGATGCTGGGCCGAAAGCCAGTCATGGCACAGGAAAAGCTCGATATCGAAGCGCTGGGCGCACGAGATGCCGGCCTCCTTGGACTGGAACAGGGCGATCTTGTTTTGCTTTTGGAATGCGTGAGCTATGACGCGAGCGGTCAGGCTATCGAGTATGTAAAGTCCTTCAATCGTGGCGATACGGGCGGCTACACCTATACGTACTAGCTGGTATTTTGTGAATAACGGCTGGGAAACTAACCAGTTTTGATCGTTGGGTCAGCTGTATATACAACCTTACATGGCTCAAAATCGACCGTTCGCCGAAGGGGATAAATTAATCGACAAAGAGGTATCAAAAAGCCGTAACCTGTAACTGTGATTGGTATCAAATACTAATGATTTGTTACGAGGTGAGACGATGAAGATGCTCGATTACGTTCAGCTTGCCCATGTGCGTATGGGAGAGAACCTCGAGCGTTCGTCTGAGCTGGTAGCGCAGCTCGTTGATATTTTCCAGTCCGGTTCTTTTGACGCGCTGCGCATCGTTGCTTCGGGTTCGTCGCGCCATGCTGCGGATTGCGCCCGCGATTACCTGCAAGATGCGCTGCAGATGCAGGTGTCCGTTGTGACGCCCGAGGCCTTCGTCGATTTTGAACACACCTATCCACAGCATGCGCTTAACATTGCCGTCTCGCAGAGCGGCTATTCAACCAATACGATTGCGGCGCTCGATTACATGCGCGCACACGATATGGCTGCAGTTGCGCTCACGGCAAACGTCGAGGCACCCATCAAGGAACACGCTGACATCGTTCTTGACTACGGTGTGGGCGTCGAGTCGGTGGACTTTGTGACTCTGGGCGTCGAGGTTCTCGTTGAGTACCTGGTGCTCTTTGGTATTTACGGCGGTCAGGCGCGCGGAACGATTGACGCCAAGGGCGTTGCTCAGCGTCTTGATGACCTGCGCGAGGCTATCCAGGCTAATGCCGTGATGTGCAAGACCGCCGAGGCATATGTCCAAGATCACATGCTCGAGCTTTCTGAGCACATGCCCGCCATGGTCGTCGGCAACGGCCCCAACTATGGTGTTGCCGAGGAGGCAGCGCTCAAGCTGAGCGAGACCATCAAGATTCCTGCCATGCATCACGAAGGCGAGGAGTTCGTCCACGGTCCCGAGATGCAGATCGTTCCGGGCTATCTGGTGTTTATCGTCGACGATCCGCAGGGGTCGGAGCGTCTTGCGAATATCGCCGATGCGCTATCGAACGTTACGGCAAAAACGGTGCTGCTCACGGCCCATCCCAAGGGTAGGGCTCACGAGGTTGCGGTGCCTCAGGTGGCTCCGCTGCTCAGCGCAATTCCCAATCTTGTGTTCTTCCAGACGATTGCGGCCATGATCGCCGAGCGTCTGAAGTCATGGAACGTGCACCCGTATCTCGATGCCGTCTCCAAGCAAATGGAGGTCAAGGCAGAGGGCTACGAAGAGTCAGTCAATGCGCTTAAGGCCAAAGCGGCTGAGTGTTACGGAATGTAAGCGGGTTTTGATGCCCGTTGGCATGGGGGATGTGGAAACAACCCCAGAAAGGAGAGACAAATGAAGGAAACCGAGAAGATCGAGATCATGCATTTCGACCAGGAGGGCTATCTCGAGGACGGCAAGGCGCTCTACGAGACCGGCAAGAAGATGACCGCGCTCGCCGACAAGGTCGCCGACGAGGGCTACGACGCCGTGTTCCTGATGGGCGTCGGCGGCACCTGGGACGAGCTCATGCAGCTCGAGTACCTCATGAACAAGTTCGGCGACCGCGACCTCGAGGTCTACCTGATCCACGCCGCCGAGTGGAACGTCTCCGGCCACAAGCGCATGACCGAGAAGTCCGTCGTGCTCACCGCCTCCGAGTCCGGCACCACCCCCGAGGTCCTCGAGGCCGTCAAGAAGATGAAGGGCATGGGCGTGCGCGTCTACGCCATGACCAAGCCCGAGGGCCCCATCGGCCAGGCTGTCGGCGCCGAGAACTGCGTCGCCATGGCTTCTGACCATGGTTCGGGCGGCTGCGAGAAGGGCTACTACCTCGCCGACTGCTTCGGCCTGCGCCTGCTCAACCGCCGCGGCTGCTTCCCGCAGTTCGACAAGTTTATTGAGCAGACCAAGGATGTTTGGACCCACCTGGTCGACATCCGCAAGAGCTTCGAGCCGCGCGCCGAGGAGCTCGCCAAGAAGTACGCCCTGGCCCCCTACACCATGTTCATCGGCTCCGGCGCCCTGTGGGGCGAGACCATCCTGTTCTCGATGTGCATCCTCGAGGAGATGCAGTGGAAGCGCACCCGCTACATCACCTCGGCCGACTTCTTCCACGGCACCCTCGAGCTCGTGGAGCCCGGCGTCCCGGTCTTCCTGTTCATGGGCGAGGACGAGAACCGCAAGCTCGACGAGCGCGTCCGCGCCTTCCTGACCCGCGGCGTGACCGGCGACACCGACATCAACGTCATCGACACCGCCGAGTTCGCGATCCCCGGCCTTGACGACGAGTTCCGCGTCATCGTGTCTCCGTGGATCCTCTCCTCGCTGATCACCGATCGCCTTGCCGCTTACTACGAGACGGTCACCAAGCACAACCTCAACTACCGTCGTTACTATCACCAGTTCGACTACTAATCGGTGACAAATAAGCTACTGATCAAGAAGCACCCTGCCCGGGCGCATGCGTCCGGGCATTTTTATGCCGAAATTCGCAAGAAAGGGGAATCGAATGAGGCAGTTTATCGTGGCGTCCCATGCTCATTTTGCGTCCGGAATCGTCGAGAGCATTGGGCTGCTCTCCGGCGAGCGCGAAAACGTCCATGCGCTGTCTATGTATGTCGACGGAAACGAGGACCTGGTCAAGGAGGCTGTGGCGGTTCTTGACGGGTTCGCTGCGGACGACGAAGTTGTCGTGTGCACTGACCTCTTTGGCGGCAGCGTCAACAACGAGTTCACCAAGATCGTCCAGACGCGTCCCAACACGCATCTGGTGACCAATATGAACCTGCCGCTCCTTATTCAGCTGCTGTTCGTGCCCGAATCCACCCCGATCGATGAGGCCATTCGCCAGATCGTCGAGGCGGACGACACCAAGGTCAAGTACGTCAACGACCTGCTGGGGCAGGCCGAACTCGATGAGTTTTAATCGTTAGGAGCACATCATGATTCAGATGATTCGCGTGGACTATCGACTGCTTCACGGCCAGGTTGCCGTTAGTTGGACCTCGGCTCTGGGTGCCGACTGCATCCTGTTGGTGAGCGACACGGTCCTCAATGACAAGCTTCGCCTGCAGGCCCTGTCCCTTGCAAAGCCGGAGGGCTGCAAGGTCGTCGTCAAAAACACCGAGGATGCCGTCAAGGCGCTCCAGAGCGGTGTGACCGATAAGTACAAGCTCTTCGTGGTTTGCGAGACGATCCAGCAGGCCGGTGCCGTCGCCAAGGCGATGGGCGTCAAGAAGATCAACCTCGGCAATGTTGCCTTTAGCGAGGATGCCCGCCAGGTCTCGACCAGCGTATTTCTCACGCCCGAAAACGAGGCATACGTCAAAGAGCTGCTCGGCGAGGGCTACGAGCTGTTCATTCAGATGATTCCGGCAGATGCGAAGACTGACGCCGCGAAGGTCATCGGTTAGGGGCCATCATGGTTATCAAGACAATCCTGATTTTCCTTATTGCCCTTTTGGGTTATTCCGAGTGGCTGACGGGCACGAGCTACCTCCAGCGCCCGATCGTGCTCGGACCTCTGGTTGGCCTTGTCATGGGCGACATGGTGACCGGCACGATCATGGGCGCCACGATGGAGCTTGCCATGGTCGGCGCCATCTCGGTCGGTGCGTATAACCCGCCCGATACGATTTCCGGCACTATCCTGGGCGTATCGCTTGCCATGCAGGCCGGTGCGGACGCTTCGGCGGCCCTGACCCTGGGTATCCCCATCGCAACGATCGTCCTGGCGCTCGATACGGCCCTGGGCCAGCCGGTCATGCTGCTGCTGGTGCACCGTATCGACAAAAACGTCGAGGACGGGGACACCAAGGCCATCACGCGCAACATGCTTATCGCGGGTTATGCGCAGAGCTGGTGCGGTCTGCTGATCATTCCCCTGGCATTCTTCTTTGGCGCCGATGCCGTCGCCAGCCTGCTCAACATCATCCCCGATTTCGTACAGACCGGCATGGATGTCGCCGCCGCCTTCTTGCCCGCACTCGGCTTTGCGATGCTGGCGCAGATGATTATGAACAAAACGGTGGCTCCGTTCTTCTTCGCCGGCTTCTTCCTCGTCGCCTACTTTGGCATTAGCACGACGGGCGTGGCGATCTTTGCCGCGATCATCGTCGTCGCGATGACGGTTTTGGGCGAGAAGAAAAAGGCGGAGCAGCCCGCAGTGGCAACCGAGGATCCTGCGATTGGGAGTGGGTTCGATGAGTTTTAAGTTTGAGTCTTCCTACGACGGGTTGATTACCCGCGCAGATCTTAAGAAGCTGTTCTGGCGCTCGATTCCCTATGAGCACTCCTGGAACTACGAGCGTATGGGCCATATCGGCTTTATGTGGGCCCTTATGCCGATCCTGCGCAAGCTGTATCCGCAGGATGCAGACTTTAAGGCCGCACTCAAGCGCCATATGGAGCTCTATAACGTCACGCCGTACATCTCGACGCTCCCCATGTCCATTGCTGCCGCAATGGAAGAGGTCAACGCTACTGACGATAGCTTTGACACGAGCGCGATCTCTAATGTCAAGCTTGCTTTGATGGGACCGCTGTCCGGCGTGGGCGATGCCTTCTACTGGGGCACGCTGCGAATTTTGGCAACGGGTGTCGGCACGTCGCTGGCGCTGCAGGGCTCTATTCTTGGCCCGATTTTGTTCCTGCTCGTGTTCAACGTCCCTCACTACATCATCCGTTACCTGCTGACGTTTGTGGGATATCGCTTTGGCTCGGACATGATCAGCAAGGTCCAGGAATCGGGCATTATGGACACGATCGTCAAGATGGCCTCTATCATGGGCGCCATGGTGATCGGTGCTATGACCATGGAGATGGTCACCGTGGACATTCCGCTCATGGTCGGCGCGGGCGATGGCGCTCAGACGCTCGCCGAGCTGCTCAACGGAATCTTCCCGGGCTTTGTCACGATGGGGCTGTTTGGAATCGTCTATCTCATGCTCAAGAAGAAGATGAATCCGCTGCTCATCATGCTCGTGATCCTACTCGTGAGTATCGCCGGCGCGTTCTTTGGAGTGCTTGGTGTTCAGTAGGGCATCCGTCATAATTAAAACAATGTAAGAGGGGGGCGTCGCGCACACTGTGCTGCGGCGCCCTTTTGCCGAAAGGTGGACAAGATGGAGTATCCACAGCTTGCCGTTATGAATATCAGCCATCGCTATTTTGACCTTGAGGAATTCTTTTCCTCGGCAGCGGCCTCGGGCTACACGTGTTGCGAGCTTTGGACCGGGGCGATGCATCTGTATGTCGATTGCCATGGATACGATTCGCTCGAGCAGGTGCGGGAGCTGTCGCAGCGGTATGGAGTTCGGATTGTGGGACTTTGTCCCGAACAGAACAACCCCAAGCCGTGGAATATCGCGGCGCGTGGGAATGAGGCGCGTGCCCGCACGCTCGCGTACTTTAAGAACGTTATGGATATCGCGGCGGAACTTGGAGCCGAGCAGGTCATGGTCTCGAGCGGCTGGGCATTTTTGAACGAGCCGATCGAGGACGCGTGGGGTCGCAGCGCCTCGATGCTGCGTGCGATTGCCGAGCATGCGGGAGAACGCGGCGTGCGACTGGTGCTCGAAGCCCTACAGCCGGTTGAGTCGATGATCGTGAACTCGGCGGCCGATACGAAGCGCATGATCGAGGCAGTTGATCATCCGGCACTTAAGGCGTGTCTGGATATGGGCGCCATGGCGGTGGCGGGGGATACCATCGACGATTACTTCGATCTGCTTGGCGATGATGTCGCCCACGTGCATTTTGTCGATGTTGCGGCAGATGGCACGACGCATCTTGCCTGGGGTGACGGCGACCGCGATATGCGCGCTGACCTGGATAGGCTGGTGGCGCGCGGCTATCGCGGAGTTGTTTCGGCCGAGACCTATGACGGGCGCTATTTTGCCGACCCCGCAGCCGCCGATGCGCAGGTAATGGCAGAGTATCGTCGTGCGATTGGCGCCTAGGTGGGACAGGGCGCCGAGTTGGCGTTTGACGCTTTTTGAGAAACGGGACGTGCTTTCCGCTTGAGGCTTCTGGCGGAAAGCACGTCCCAGAACAGGCGCTCAGAATGGGACACACTTTCCGCTGAGGACCTCAACCGGAAACCGCATCCCAGTTTTTGGCTGGCGGGCGGGACGCGCTTTCCCCTATGTTTCCAAATGAATACGCTATGAGCTGCAAGCGACGATTCTCCCCGCAAACACTCTAGTATGCTAAAGTACCCAGAAAACCGGCGGAGCTATGCCGGTCTTCTGTTCTATATGAAACACAGCATGAGGAGGCTCATCAGATGACGGCCACACCGTGGGGATTCCGGGACATATTGCCCGAGGAGGCTCAGGCGCGCGAGGAGATTGCGCTGACGGTGAAGGGCTGCTTCAGGGAGCATCATTACCTTCCGGTCGAGACGCCGCTACTCGAGGACAAGGGTTCGCTCGAGGAAGGCGGCCGCATCGCGGATACTCCGTTCAAGCTTTTTGACGACGACGGCCGCTTGTTGGTGGTCCGTCCCGACAACACGCTGCCGATCGTACGCCTGGTTTCGACCCGCATGCGCGCTGCCGACCTGCCCCTGCGCCTTCGCTACGAGGCGCCGGTGGTTCGTGAGTGTCAGCGAAATGCCGGTGGTTCGCGCCAGTTTACACAGTTGGGCTTTGAGCTTATCGGTGCGGGCGATACCGCGGGCGATGTCGAGATCGTCTCGCTCGTGGCCGAGGCCGTGCGCAAGCTGGCACTGCCCGATGCGCGCATTATCGCAGGTAGCGTGCGTCCGTTTAAGGAGCTGCTCGCGGCGTGCGAGGATCGCGAGCTGGCTGCCGAGGCCCTGCGCTGCGTGCACGCCAACGACTTTGTGGGCCTCGATGCCCGCGTGGCGGCAAGCGCCGAGTCCGATGCCGTCAAGGTTGCCATTAGCGAGCTGCCGCGCTTGCACGGCGGCGCCGAGGTACTCGACCGCGTCGATGTGCTTCTGGCGGCGGCGGGCATTGTCGCGCCGCTCACGCGCGAGCTGCGCGCCCTGGTCGAGGGCCTGGCTCCCGAGGACGCCCAGGTGCTGTCGTTCGACTTCTCCATCATGAACTCGTTCGATTACTACACGGGTCTGGTCTTTAAGGCCTATGCCGGTGGCTTGCCCGATCCGGTCGGTTCGGGTGGACGCTACGACTCCATCTTTACCGGCGCATTTGGCGACGGCATCGAGGTACCGGCGGCGGGTTTCGCCTTTTCGCTCGAGCGTCTGGAGGCTGCGCACACCTCGGCCGAGGACGCTGCTTCCGATGGCGATCACGCCGCGGGCCGTGGCGCCGAGGGCCCGCTGCGCATCGCCGTGCCCAAGGGCTCGCTCAAGGCCGATACGCTCGACGTGCTCGAAGCCGCGGGCCTGGACGTCTCTGAGTTGCGCGATCCGGGCCGTCACCTAATCGTGCGCGGCCGTGACACGCGTGCCGGTGAGGGCGCGGTCGGAGATATCGAGTTTGTCATCGTGCGCCCCAGCGATGCGCCCGCCTTTGTGGGCTGCGGCGGTGCCGATTGCGGCATCTGCGGTTGGGACTCGCTTATCGAGGCCGACCTCAACCTGCTGCAGCTGGTCGATCTGGGCTACGGCCTGTGCACTTTCATTGAGGCGGAGCCCGCGTGGCGCGCCGGCCAGGCCGAGCGCAACTATGCCCGCCGCGGGTCGCTTCGCGTGGCCACCAAGTATCCGCGCATCGCGAGCGCCTGGTATGCCGAGCGCGGTGTGAACGCCGATATCGTCTCGCTGCACGGTAACATTGAGCTGGGTCCCATCGTCGGCATGACCGATCGCATCGTGGATATTACCGCCACGGGCGCCACGCTGCGCGATAACGACCTCGTTATTACTGGTCGCATTATGGACTGCACGGCCCGCTTCTTTGTCAATCCGGGTGCCGCACGTCTGGATCCGCGCGTACGCAATCTGGCAGATCGCTTGGCGGCAGCCGTGAAGGACAAGCATTTTGAGCCCGTTGCGGGCTCGGCACAATAGCGCGAGCACGCACGGGCGCCCCAACGTCCGGGCGGCGGGCCGACTGGCGCCGCCGCCCGGTCTCTCGTTTTTCGAACACAACCTCGACCGATAGGGGATACCGAAATGAAGACCATCAAGCTTGCTCCCGGTGAGCGCCTCGTTACCAACCAGCTCAACCGTAAGGGCGTGCTGCCGCAAAACATCGTCGACGCCGCTCGCGATATCGTGGCCAACGTGCGTGCCAACGGCGATGCCGCGGTGCGCGATTACTGCCAGCGTTTTGACGGTGTTGAGCTGCAGAGCTTCCGTCTTCCGCAGGAGCAGATCGATGCCGCGCTCGAAGGCCTCGATCCGGCCTTTGTCGCCGCGCTCGAAAAGGCTGCGCGCCAGATTCGCGAGTTCCACCAGCGCGAGGTCGAGCAGAGCTGGTTTACCACGCGCCCGGACGGCACGATGCTCGGCGTTAAGGTGACCCCGCTTGCTGCGGCCGGCATCTACGTGCCGGGCGGTCGCGCGCAGTACCCTTCCACCGTGCTTATGAACGCCATTCCCGCCAAGGTTGCCGGCGTTGAGCGCGTGGTCATGGTGACCCCGCCGCAAAAGGATGGACTGATTAGCCCGTATACGCTCGCGGCGGCCAAGCTCGGCGGCGTGGACGAAATCTATATGGTGGGCGGCGCCCAGGCCGTGGCCGCGCTGGCGTACGGTACCGAGACCATTCCGCGCGTCGACAAAATCACCGGCCCGGGCAACGCCTTTGTTGCCGCTGCCAAGCAGATTGTCTCGGGTGACGTGGGTATCGACATGGTCGCCGGTCCCTCCGAGGTCTGCGTGCTGGCCGATGCCACGGCCAAGCCTATGGTGGTCGCGGCCGACCTGATGGCTCAGGCCGAGCACGATCCGCTGGCGGCCTGCTATCTGGTGACCTGCGACGAGCAGTTTGCGCGTGAGGTCGAGGCGGGTATCGACATTCTGGTAGCGCAGTCCCCGCGTGCCGAGATTACGTGCGCTTCGCTCGATAACGAAGGCGCCATCGTGGTGGCCGCCGACATGGCGGCCGCCGTCGAGGCCGTGAACACCGTGGCGCCCGAGCACCTTGAGCTGCACTGCAAGGATGCGATGGGCCTGCTCGGCGGCATTCGCAACGCCGGCGCCATCTTTGTGGGCGCTTGGAGCTCCGAGCCGCTCGGCGATTACGTTGCCGGTCCCAACCACACGTTGCCGACCGGCGGCACGGCCATGTTCTCCAACCCGCTTTCGGTCGAAGAGTTCGTTAAGCGCTCGAGCGTTATATGCTATACGCCCGAGGGCCTGCTCTCCGACGCTCCCGCTACGCAGCGTCTGGCCGAGGCCGAGGGCCTGTGGGCGCACGCGCTTTCGGCCGCACTGCGTCGCCGCGTGTTGGAGCAGGGCGAGGATGCCGTGAGCGCCGAGTCGCTCGCCGCGGCCGACCTGACCAAGGTTGCCTGGCCGGGCGACGCCGTGGCGACGGTTGCCGAGGGCGTGGACCTGGCGGCTGCAGGCGCAGATGGCGCTGGCGTAACCGGCGGGGAGGCCTAATATGGCCGAACTCACGCCTCGCATGAAGGAGCTCGTCCAGCCTTACCTGGCCGGTATTGAGCCCTACGATCCCAACTTTACGCCCACGCGCATCAACCTTTCGGCCAACGAGAACACCTATCCCGTGCCGGCTGGCGTGCGCGAGGCGGTCGACGCCGCCCTGGCTGCCACGCCGCTCAACCGCTATCCCGATCCCATGTCCAACGATCTGCGCGACGAGCTTGCCGCTTGGCATGGTGTGGCGCGCGAGAATGTCTGCGTGGGCAACGGCGGCGACGAGCTGCTCTATAACTACCTGTTGGCGTTTGGCGGCGCGGGACGGACCCTGCTCAACTGCCCGCCGTGCTTTAGCGAGTATGCGTTCTTTGCGTCGCTCTGCCAGACCGAGGTGCGCGACGTGTGGCGCGACCCCGCGACCTTTGAGCTCGACCAGGCCGCCGTGCTTGCGGCGGCACCCGAGTGTAACCTGGCAATCGTGACCTCGCCCAACAACCCCACGGGTGACGTGGCACCGCTCGACTTTGTCGCGGCGCTGTGCGATGCGTGCCCCGGCATGGTAATGGTTGACGAGGCCTACGTGGAGTTTGCCGACGATTCGTTTGGCGCGGCCACCACGGCGCAAGGCCTTATCGCCGAGCATCCCAACCTGGTGATTCTACATACGCTGTCCAAGGCGTTTGGCGCCGCCGGCACGCGTCTGGGCTATGTGATTGCGGCACCCGAGGTCGTCGACGTGTTCGCGGCGATTCGCCAGATCTATTCAGTTAACGTGCTGAGCCAGGCGGCAGCACTTGCCTGCGTGCGTGCCCGTGATGCCTACACGCCCGTGGTGGCGCAGATCGCATCCGAGCGCGAGCGCGAGCTGTGCGCCCTGCGCGCAATGGCTGCCGATGGCATGCCCGTGGAGGCATGGCCGAGCGCGGCGAACTTTGTGCTCGTGCGCACGCCGCATGCCACGCGCGTGCGCGAGCGTCTGCGCGACGAGTATTCGATTTTGGTGCGCGACTTTAGCTACGCGCCGGGGCTTGCGGACTGTCTGCGCATCACTGTGGGTACGCCGCAGGAAAACGACGAGGTGCTGGCCGCGTTTGCCGCGCTGGTGAAGGAGGAGATGTAGATGGACCGCTATGCCGAGGTAACCCGCAAGACGGGCGAGACCGACATTGTCGTAAAGCTCGACCTGGACGGATCTGGCGTGTGCGATATCTCGACCGGCGTGCCGTTTTTCGACCACATACTCAACGCTTTTGGCCGCCATGGCCTGTTCGATCTGACGGTGCATGCGGTGGGCGACGTCGAGGTCGACGCGCACCACACCGTTGAGGACACGGGCATTGTGCTGGGCGAGGCGTTTTGCCAGGCGCTGGGCGACAAGGCGGGTATTGCGCGCTTTGCCGACGCGGCGATCGCCATGGACGAGACACTCGTGATGGCCGCCGTGGATATCTCGGGTCGCGGGCAGGCCTATTGCGAGCTGCCCGTGCCGACTGAGCGCGTGGGCAGCTTTGATACCGAGCTGGCCGTCGAGTTCTTCTATGCCTTTGCGCGCGATGCCAAGCTCACGCTGCACGTGCGCGAGCTGGCGGGCGGCAATTCGCACCACATTATCGAGGCCGCCTTTAAGGCCGTGGGCCGCACGATGCGCCGCGCCTGCGAACTCGATCCCCGCGTGCAGGGTATCCCCAGCACCAAGGGCTCGCTGTAACCGTCACAAGGGTAAAACCACCACGAAGATGCCTGTCCTCTTTGTGGTGGTTTTGGATGATGAGAGGTGGAGGGGTCGCGTGGGCGAACCGAAGATCGTGGTGGTCGACTACCACAAGGGCAACTTGTCGAGCGTCGTGCGCGGGCTTGCGCGCGCCGGTGCTGCCGCCTGCACGTCGGACGATCCGGAGCAGATCCGCAACGCCGACGGCCTGGTCATCCCGGGCGTGGGTGCGTTCTATGACGCGATCGCCTTTATGCGTCAGAGCGGCGAGGAGGTGGCCGTGCTCGATGCCGTTGCCGCCGGAACTCCGCTGCTCGGCATCTGCCTGGGCCTTCAGCTGTTTTTTGAGCGCGGCAACGAGGGCGTGCCTGCGAACGAGGACGCGGACGCGGACGACGATGCCTCCGAGCAGGCCGGTGGTCCCTGGGTCGATGGCCTGGGCATCATGCGTGGCTCGTGCACGCACCTGGAGTCGAGCCGTCTGAAGGTCCCGCACGTGGGCTGGGACCAGGTGCGCATGACGCCCGCCGGTGCGGCCGATCCGTTGCTTGCCGGTTTTGCCGAGGGCGCCAACATGTATTTCACTCACAGCTACGCGGTGGCCGACGACGTCGATGCCGCCGATGTGTTGGCGCGCACGCACTATACACGGAGCTTCCCGTGCATCGTGCGCCACGGCAACGTGTGGGGCTGCCAGTTCCATCCCGAGAAATCCTCTGCGCTGGGTCAGCGCATCCTTAAGAACTTCGTGAGCATCGTCGAGGGGGCCGGCCGATGATTCTGTTTCCCGCAATCGATTTGATCGGCGGCAAGGTCGTGCGCCTGGAGCGCGGCGACCGGAGCCGCTGTAAGGTGTATTCTGACGACCCCGTGGCCGTTGCCCGCTCCTTTGCCGAGCAGGGCGCGAGCTGGGTGCACGTCGTCGACCTGTCCGCTGCCTTTGGCGAGGACGAGGACGCGTGCGCTGCCAACTTGGCAGCGATTAAGGCCATCTGCGGCGTCGACGGTCTGTCCGCGGACGTGGGCGGCGGCGTTCGTTCGCTCGCGCGCATCGACGAGCTGGCCGGCTACGGCGCGCGTCGCATCGCGCTAGGCACGGTGCTCGTGACCGAGCCGGGATTTGCCGAGGTGGCGGCGCAAGGCTTTGGCGAGTTACTGGTGGCAGACATTGCCGCCCGTGACGGCCAGGTTAAGGTGAATGGTTGGCGCGACGGCGCGGGTGTGGCGCTCGACGACGCCGTGGCGCAGCTCACCGAGCTGGGCTTTAAGCATCTGGTGTATACCGACATCGCGCGCGATGGCATGCAGACGGGCATCGACGTGGCGGCGTATCGCCATGTGGCCGAGGTCGCGGGCTTTCCCGTCGTGGCTTCGGGCGGCATCTCGACGCTCGACGATATCCGCGCACTGGCCGCGGTGGGCGAGGATGCCATCGAGGGTGCCATTACCGGTCGTGCGCTCTACGAGGGCAACTTTACGCTGGCCCAGGCGTTGGCCGCCGCCCGAGGGAAGGAGTAGCCCATGCTTGCCAAACGCGTGATTCCCTGTCTGGATGTTAAGGACGGCCGCGTGGTCAAGGGCGTCAACTTTGTGAGCCTGCGCGATGCTGGCGACCCGGTGGAGCTGGCGCGCGCCTACGACCGCGAGGGTGCAGACGAGGTCGTCTTCCTGGACATTACCGCGACGAGCGACAACCGCGCGACGACCATCGAGATGGCGGCGCACGCGGCCGAGGAGCTCGTTATTCCCTATACCGTGGGCGGCGGTTTCCGCGACTTGGCGGGCATGCGAACCATGGTTGCCGCCGGTGCCGACAAGGTGTCGCTTAACTCTGCCGCCGTGCGCGATCCGTCGTTGATCAGCCAGGCCGCCGCGGCGTTTGGCAGCCAGGCCGTGGTCGTGGCGATTGATGCCAAGCGCGTGGGCCTGCCCGGTCAGCCGGATGCCGACAAGTGGGAGGTCTTCACGGCGGGCGGTCGCAACGCCACGGGTATCGATGCGGTGGCGTGGGCCGAGGAAGCGGCTCGTCGCGGCGCCGGTGAGATCTTGCTCACCAGCATGGATCGCGACGGCACCAAGGCTGGCTTCGACCTGGCACTCACCCGCGCCGTGGCGCGCGCGGTGCCGATCCCGGTGATCGCAAGCGGCGGCGTGGGCACGCTCGAGCATTTTGCCGAGGGCGTGATCGAGGGCGAGGCCGATGCCGTGCTGGCGGCCAGCGTCTTTCACTTTGGAACTTTCAGCATTCGCCAGGTGAAGGAGTATATGGCCAGCCAAGGCATCCCTGTGAGGCTGGACTTCTAGTGCTGCGGCTTGCCCAGGCACCGCATCTTGCCGCTCAAACCGTCGCTCGCGTACTTTAAGTACGCGTCGTCGGGCTTGTCGCTCGGAATCTCGGGCACCTGGACAACCCTCGCCGACCTGCGAAGTTTGAATTTGGGGAGAGAAATGGAAGAGATAACCGATCCTTCAAAACTTACGTACGACGCCCGCGGGCTGATTCCTTGCGTGGTTCAGCAGCATGACACCGGTGAGGTGCTTATGGTTGCTTGGATGAACGAGGAATCGGTGGGGCTGACGCTCAAGACCGGGACCACGTGGTTTTGGAGTCGCAGCCGTCAGGAGCTCTGGAACAAGGGCGCGACGAGTGGCAACATGCAGGAGGTCAAGGAGCTCTGGGCCGACTGCGATAGCGATACGCTGCTGGTCAAGGTGGACTCACCGGGCCCGGCCTGCCATACCAGCAACCGTACCTGCTTCTTTAAGCGCGTGGAAGGGGGAGTGCGATGAAAGTCGTGACGCCGTTCGAGGTCGCCGAATGCAACACCGAGCTCCTCCGCGCGGGCGTGCCATGCCGCGTGCACCTGACTGATGCCTGCGGGGCGCAGTCGCTTTGGCTCGAGGCCGAGAAGGAAAGGCTCAATGAGGCCCATGCCGTCATCGTCGAGTTCTTTGAGAAAAAGGGCGCAAAGCCTCGGTTCGATGAGACCGGTACCTACTTTACGCTGCAGTAACGAGAGGAAATAACCATGGGAGTCAGAACAGCTAACGTGCAGCCGGGAAACATCGGTGAGACGCTGACGGGACTGGCCGAGGTGATTCACGGTCGTCGCGACGCATCGCCGCAGGAGAGCTATACCGCGCGTCTGCTGACCGACGTCGAGGACGAGCTTCTCAAGAAGCTTGCCGAGGAGGCGAGCGAGGTGATCATGGCCTGCAAGGATAACGACCACGATCACATCCGCTACGAGGCCGGCGACCTGATCTACCACCTGCTCGTGACGCTCGAGCGCTACGGCATCACCCTCGACGAACTGGCCGGCGAACTCAACGCCCGCCGCCACTAGTCATTGGGGACGTTCTTAAACGACTAGTTAGGCGAGGGGCGTGGATTCCCATTCGCCGGTGGGGTGGGGGATATCGAAGGCCCGGTAGCCGCAGTCGTAGGCGTGGGCCTGGGCCTCGCGGATGTTCCAGCAGATGTCGCAGGCGCGGTGCGCGTCCGAGCCAAAGGTGATGGGCACCTCGGCATGGGCGAAGCGGCGCAACAGCCCGGTCGCGGGGTAGTAATCGTCGAGCCCCTTGCGCGGTGCGGCGGTCGAGACCTCAACGCGGCGACCCGTATCGTGGGCGCATTCGGCCATCTGCTCCCAAAACGGCGCGGGGTCAAAGTCGGGTGCAAAGCCGTCCTTCGAAAAGCGCATGACCAGGTCGGGATGGGCCATCGCGTCAAAGTTGAGTGAGCTTTCGCAAGCACGGCACCAGTCGTCGACGTAGCACTCCCACACGCCGCGCACGCCTAAGTTTTCCCAAACATGCAAGTTGGTATCGTCGTCGATCCAGCCGCAAAGGGAATCGGGTGTATCGGGGCGCGCGACGTCCTCTGTCCCTGCCGTGCCCGCGGCGCCTGCCGCAATATCGTCCGGGTTGCCAATCCAGTGCACGCTGCCCAGACGTACGACGGCGCCCTGGGACCAGTGCTCTACCAAGGGCTCGCAGCCCTCGTACCAATCGCATTCAAAACCGTAGATAAAGGTGAGCTCCGGCGCAATCTGCGCGGCGAGTTTGCGGGCGTCCTCAAAGGCCAAACGATGTGCCGGCAAGTCGCCCTCGACGACCTGCACCTCGCAGTTAGCATCCATACTGGCGGGCAGGGTAAGGTGGTCGGTCGAGACCATGACGCGGCAGCCGGCGGCAGCAGCGGCACGGACGTTGTCCTCGAACGAGGCGTGCCCGTCCGAGAACGAGGTATGAGTATGGCAATCGACCAGCGGGCAGGCGGGCATGGCGACTCCTTTGCATTTGGTGAATCCGCTCCATTGTAATGGTGCAGCTCTCAACACGCCGCGCACGCCGGGTGCCGAAATCGAGTGGAAAGGCGGGGCAGCGCGTGCCGGCGCCGGCGACTACTTGCTTCGTGTCGCCGCTCGTTTGGACTGCACGGTTATAATCGCGTGCCGCACGGCGGTGACGGGACGATAGCGGATCATACGCGGTCCCGACCAGCGCATGACCTCGCGGATCTTCTCGCGCATGGCAGGCCGGTAACAATGCGAAGGACAGGCCGAGCAAAATGTCTTGGTGCCCATGTGCGGGCAGTGCTCAATGCGCGCGATGGCGTATTTCTGCAGCTCGGCGCATTCGGGGCAGAGCGTAACGGTTCGGAGCCCGAGTTTGACGCGAGTGGGCTTTTCGCCGTTGGGAGCCTGCTTACCCTCGTGGCCGCCGCGATGATGCCCGCGGCACCACAGTGCAATCATCTGCGACACCATCTGGGCCTCGCGTGCACGTTTGCGCGCCAGCTCCGGCGTGTCGACCGGGCGCGCCATTAGCTCAGCCTCCCGTGCTCGACCGAAAGCGAGCAATCGGCAAACGCGCAGGTGCTGGCACGGTGGCTTACGAGCACAATGGTCTTGCCGCGGCGCTTGAGCTCGTCAACGGCCTGCATTACGGCTGCCTCGTTGAGAGCGTCGAGTGCGCTGGTGGGCTCGTCGAGCAAGATGAAGGGTGCGTCGTTGAGGAAGATGCGCGCAAGGCCGATGCGCTGGCGCTCGCCGCCCGAAAGCGAGTCGCCCAGCTCGGCAACGGGCGTGTCGAGACCCTGCGGCAGGCGGTCGATGAGGGCGGTAAGCGAAGCGGAGCGGCAAGCGTCGAGCAGCTCGGCATCGGTGGCGCTGGCGTGCGCAACCAGCAGATTCTCGCGTACGGTGCCGCAGAACAGATGCGTGTCCTGGGTCATATAGGCCTCGTGGCTGCGCAGGCTCGCCGTGTTGATGTGGCGGGCATCGATGCCGCTCACCGTGATGGTGCCAGCTGCGGGGTCCCAAAAACGCATGAGCAGCTTAAGCAGCGTCGACTTGCCCGAGCCCGAGCGCCCCATGATGCAGGTCATGGTGCCGGGCGCAAAGGTGCAGGTCACGTCGTCGAGGATGAGACTCGCAGCGGGGTCGTTCGCGGCCTGCTCTGTGGCGTCGGCGCCGCCCGCGTCCACGCCGCCCGCATAGCTAAAGCTCACATGCTCGGCTGCGGCTCCGGCAAACTCAACGTCCTGTCCATCGGCGACCTCGGCGCACTGGGGCTGCTCGTCGAGCAAATCGAGCACGCGTGCGCCCGAGGCGAGCGTCTCCTGAAGTGAGGCGCCCAGGCGGCTCACGGCCATCACCGAGCCAAACGACGACACAAAGGTAAAGACGGCGACAAACGCTGCGGCAAAGTCAATCATTCCCGCAGCCACCAGCTGCAGCGCACGCCCGAGCATCACCAGATTGACCGCAAGAATAAGCGCATCGGCTACGGCCTCGCTGGCCGCCTGGCGGCGCTTGAGGCGCGCGTCCACGGCGCCGACTTGCTCGGTCAGATTGCCCAGGGCACGGCTACGATCGGCGCCACCGGCAAACTGGATAGTCTCGGACGCGCCGCGTAGACTGTCGAGCACAAAGGCACCCAGCTTACCGGCGCCCTCGCGGCTCTGGTGGCCGGTGGTGCCGCATGCCTTGGCCGAGATCAGGGGCAGCAGCACGCCCAGGACCGCGTAGGCCACGAGCGCGATGCCCGCGAGCTCGGGGCTCACAGCCAGCAAAAAGCCCTCAAACACAACGGTGCAGACCAGAGCTATGGCAATGGGCGAGATGGTGTGCGCGTAGAAGACCTCGAGCAGCTCGATATCCGAGGTGACCAGGCTCACGAGCTCGCCCTTGCCGCGGCCCTCGAGCTTGGCGGGGGCGAGCTGGCGCAGGGCGCCAAACACCAGGTCGCGAACGTGCGCGAGCAGACGGAATGCGATGTAATGGTTGCAGAGCTGCTCGCCGTAGTGGAGCGGCCCGCGTGCGATGCCGCAGGCGGCGCAGGCCGCGCATGCTGCGATCAGACCAAGCCCCAAGGCGTTGCGGCCCAGCGCGGCCATAAGGCCGAGGGCGCCAAAGGCCGGCACGAACGCGGCGGTGAGCATGCCAATGCTGCCCAGCGCGACGGCTAGCACAAGCCAGCCGGCAAGCGGTCGGACAAGCCCCATCATGCGCCACATGATGGACGGCGCCGAGCGACGGGCGCGGCCGGAGTCAGGCGCCGCGGCAGCGGAAGACGAGCCGGCACCGTTGAGGCCATCGGTACGGGCGGTGCTGCCGTCAACAGCCTCAACCGCGCCGGCATCCTCGGCATCACCCTCCGCATACGCATATGCCGAGAGCTGCTCCTGGCTGTTCCACATGCGCGCATAGGCGCCCGCGCCCGACAGGAGCTCATCATGGGTGCCGCGCTCGGCAATGCGACCGCGCTCCAGCACCAGAATCTGGTCGGCGTCCACGATCGTCGACAGGCGATGCGCCACCACAATTACGGTGTGCTCGCCGGCAAGCGACGCGATGACCTCGCCGATCGCGGCCTCGCTTGCGGCATCGACGTTGCTCGTCGCCTCGTCAAACACATAGATGGGCGAGTCGTGCAGCAGGGCGCGGGCCATGCACACGCGCTGGCGCTGGCCGCCCGAAAGGTTGGTGCCACCCTCGTTAATCACCATGTCGAGCCCGCCGTTGGCCCGCACAAAGGCCGCCACGCGCGTGCGGTCGAGCGCGCGCAAAAGCTCGGTGTCGGTGGCGTTGGGCTGGGCGAGCAGCAGGTTGTCGCGCAGGGTGCCGGCAAACAGGTAGCCGTTGGTGGGCACCAGCGTGACGGCGCGCATGAGTGAGGCGGCCGTGACATCGCGCAGCTCGACGCCGCCAATGCGCACGCTGCCGCGGTAGGCGTCCTTGCGGCCCGCGATAATCCCCGCGAGCGTGGACTTGCCGCCGCCGCTTTCGCCCACGAGTGCCACGAGCGAGCCGTGCGCAATGGTCGCGCTGGCGCTGTCCAGCACCGTGCGGTCGCCGTAGGCATAGCTCACGCCTGCGAGCTCGATATCGCTGCGACCATCAAGCTCAACATCGCCGCGCTCGGGCTCGGGCGTATCCAAAATGCCAAACATGCGGCGCGAGGCGGCCATGCCGTTCATGGCCGTGTGGAACAGCGATCCCAGGCGGCGCATAGGCAAAAAGAACTCCTGTGACAGAAAGACGATGAGGAAGGCAGCCTCAAAGCCGATCTTGCCCGTGGCGAGCTGCAGTGCGGCCACGATAATGCCGAGCGCGGCGCCCATATAGACGACCAGGTCCATAACGCAAATGGAGCGCAGCTGCATCACCAGCAGGTGCATGGTCGCTGTGCGGAAACGCTCGGACTCGGCGTTGATGCGCTCGTGCCAGCTTCGATCGGCCTGGTAGACCTTAAGGGTGGTGAGACCCTGCACGGCCTCCAGGAACATGCCGCCAAGATCGACATAGCTGCCCCAGTACTCGGCACTGATCTTTTTGGCGTTGCGCATGACCATCATAATGGAGACGGGGATGACCGGAACGCAGGCGAGCAGCAGCGCGGCGGGAAGACCCGCTTGGCCCACGAGCAGTACAAACAGCGTGATGGGTGCCAAGCCGGCAAAGAAGAGCTGCGGCAGGTAGCCGCCAAAGTACACCTGGAGTTGCGTGGCGCCCTCGACGCTGGTCTGGACGGCCTCGGCGGTGGGGACGGTCTCGGTGTAGGAGGGGCCGAGTGCGGTGAGCTTGTCGTAGACGAACGAGCGCACGCGGCGGACGGCCTCGAACGCGGCTTTGTCGCCGGCGCGTTGGGCCAGGTAGATGGAGGCGGCGCGCACGATGATGGCGGCGGCGAGCGGCAGGGCCGCCTGTGCGAGGGCATCGACGGCGAGCGCGGCGGAAAGGCCGTCCGTGACGATGCCGCCCAAGATGCGCGCAAGCACCCACATCGCCGTGATGTTTGCCATGAGCGCGATCCACTTAAACAGGACGCTTGCCATAATGTAGGGCGTTGCCTGCGGAACCAGGGAGAAGAGCCGCTTCTCGAACATGAAACCTCCTATGCCGTAACGATGCCGGGCGGGGTCCTCGGCAGCCGCTTAGTTAGCCAAATGCAACTAGAGTAACATCGTGCAGCGGGTAAGTATGCCGAGGGTAATTTTTGGTCGATGAACTGCGTAGAAAGTCCAAAATTGTTGAGTGCGGCGAACTTTGTGGTGGACGGAGTGCGGGCGCAATTCTGATCGTGTGCGGCCTCGCTCCAAAACGTGTACGTCAGCCTCCAAAACCGACAAAAAATGACATGTTTGGAGGCTGACGTACACGTTTGGATAGGGGTGAGGGCGGCGACGGACGAAAGTCACGCCTGTGCCACGTCCGATGTGCTAGCGTTTGGGTGAATAAAACGAGCCCGTGCGGAAAGGATTCGGACTGTATGCAACGTGGAAGTACATCTCCGCTGTCCCGCGAGACCGATGCGCCCGAAACTATCGTCAAGCTGGAGTGCGACATCGATGACGCGTCGCCCGAGGTGCTCGCCTACGCCGCCGACCGCCTGCGCGAGGCCGGCGCCCGCGAGGTGCACTGGCTGCCCCTCTACTGCAAAAAGGGCCGCCCCGGATGGCAGTTGCAGGTGATTTGCTCGCATGAGGATATCGAACGCCTGCAGACGATTATCTTTTTGGAAACCACGACCAACGCCGTTCGTCGCCAGGTGATGGAACGCGTTTGCCTGCCGCGCCGATTCGAGCAGGTGACGACGCCTTGGGGCGAGGTGGCCGTCAAAGTAGCCACCCTGCCCGACGGCAGTGAGCGTGCGGCGCCCGAGTACGAGGACTGCGCCCGTCTTGCCCGCGAGCATAACGTGCCGCTCCAGCGCGTGATGCGGGCGGCACAAGCCTCGGCACTGCGATTTGAATAGCGCGGCCGGCGACATCTCGCGCCCGGCCACATCAGCCCCACTCCGAAAGGACTCCCCATGAAATACCTCATCGCCTCCGACATCCACGGCTCGGCATACTGGACCGAGCGCCTGGTCGCCGCCATCGAATCCGAGCAGCCCGACCGCATCGTGCTGCTGGGTGACCTGCTCTACCACGGCCCGCGCAACGACCTGCCGCGCGACTACGCCCCCAAACGTGTGATTCCGCTGCTCAACGCCCTGGCCGACCGCATTATCGCGGTGCGCGGCAACTGCGACGCCGAGGTCGACCAGATGGTCCTCGACTTTCCCGTCATGGCGGACTACGCCACGCTGTTCGACGAGACCGGTCGCGAGCTGTTCCTGACGCACGGCCACGTCTTTGGCGCCGGCATGCATAACAGCGTTGACCACGCGCCCGCGCTGCCCGAGGGCTCCGCGCTCGTCTACGGCCATACGCACATCAAGGTTAACGAGGAAAGCGCCGCGCACCCGGGTCTGTGGCTCTTCAATCCCGGCAGCGTGAGCATCCCCAAGGACGGCACACATAGCTACGGCGTCTACGAGGGCGGCGCGTTCCGCCATGTGATCATGGGGGAGGACTAACCATGGCCGAGCATATGGCTCAGCAAAATGCCGAGGGTTCGCGCGACCTGTCCACGCTGGTAGACGCGTCGGCCGAGCTGCAGCATCTGGTGCAGACCATCTGGCGCCTGCGTCAGCCCGACGGCTGCCCGTGGGACCGCGAGCAGACGCATCAGAGCATTGGCAAGAACATGATCGAGGAAGCCTACGAGGCGCTCGATTGCATTGAGGCGGACGACGTGGCGCATCTGCGCGAGGAGTTGGGCGACGTGCTCATGCAGGTCGTACTGCATGCGCAGATTGCGGCGGATGCCGGCGAGTTTACGCTTGCCGATGTGGCGCGCGATATCGACGCCAAGCTCATCCGTCGTCACCCGCACGTGTTTGGCGATGCGGATGCCGACAACTCCGACGAGGTGCTCAAGATTTGGGACGAGGTCAAGCTTGCCGAGAAGGCCGCCAAAGACCAGGCCGTGGCGGCAGGCGGGGCCGCACCCGAGGGTCTGCTCGACGGTGTGCCCACGCACCTGCCGGCGCTGATGCAGGCTCAGAAGGTGTCGCGCAAGGCGGCTGCCGTGGGCTTTGAGTGGGAGACGGTCCAGGACGTGTGGGACGAGGTCGCTGAGGAGCGTGCCGAGTTTGAGGCCGAGGCTCCCGGCTCGCCCGAGCGCGAGATGGAGTTTGGCGACCTGCTCTTTGCCCTGGTCAACGTTGCGCGCAAGGAGGGAATCGACGCCGAGAGCGCCCTGCGTGCCAGCACGTCAAAGTTCCGCCGCTGCTGGGCCGCGATGGAGCAGATGGCGGCCGACGCCCACGTGGATCTGGCCGAGCTTTCGACCCACGGCCTCAATGACCTCTGGGATGCCGCAAAGGCAGAGGAGTAAGACTGCGGGGGCGACGGGACGGACTTTCTCATCGCCCCTATTATTTTTCAAAAAGATTGTATCCCTTGGCTAACTTAGGGCATAATGCAAAAAGTGCGATAAGGCTAACTTATGAACCTGCGCGCCGCTGTAGCGTGCAAGCCGTGTCGCCAAGCATTCAACCCGTTTCCAAGTGAGAGGGAGACAACATGAGCGATATTTTGGATGTCTACGGTCGCGAGGTACTCGACAGCCGCGGCAACCCCACCGTCGAGGTCGAGGTCGTGCTCGAGGACGGCAGCTTCGGCCGCGCGATGGTGCCTTCGGGCGCTTCGACCGGCGCCTTTGAGGCCTGCGAGCTGCGTGATGGCGACAAGGGCCGCTATCTGGGCAAGGGCGTCTCTCGGGCCGTCGAGCACGTCAATAACGAGTGCGCTAACGCCGTCGTGGGCCTCGACGCCTTCGACCAGCGCGCCGTCGATGCCGCGCTGATTGCCGCGGACGGTACCCCCAACAAGACCAAGCTCGGTGCCAACGCCATCCTGGGCGTGTCGCTGGCCGTCGCCCGCGCCGCTGCCGAGTCGGCGGGCCTGTCGCTGTACCAGTACCTGGGCGGCGTCAACGCCCACCTGCTGCCCACGCCTATGATGAATATCCTCAACGGTGGCGTCCATGCCGACAATAACGTTGACTTCCAGGAGTTCATGATCATGCCGGTGGGCGCCCCGAGCTTTGCCGAGGGCCTGCGTTGGTGCGCCGAGGTCTACCACACCCTTAAGGGCGTGCTGCACGAGGCGGGCCTGGGCGGCGGCGTGGGCGACGAGGGCGGCTTTGCGCCCAACCTCAAGACCAATGCCGAGCCGTTCGAGTACATTACCAAGGCCGTCGAGAAGGCTGGCTTTAAGCCCGGCGTCGACTTCATGTACGCCATGGATCCGGCCTCGACCGAGTTCTACAACGCCGAGACCGGCATGTACGAGCTCAAGGGCGAGGGCGTGGAGTACACGAGTGCCCAGATGGTTGATTACTGGGAGAAGCTCGTCGACACCTATCCCATCATCTCCATCGAGGACGGCATGGCCGAGGAGGACTGGGACGGTTGGGTTGAGCTTACCCGCCGCATTGGCAACAAGGTGCAGCTGGTGGGCGACGACCTGTTCGTCACCAACACCGAGCGCCTCAAGAAGGGCATCGAGCTGGGTGCCGCCAACGCGATCCTGGTCAAGGTCAATCAGATCGGCACGCTCACCGAGTCGCTCGAGGCCATCGAGACCGCCAAGGAGGCCGGTTACGCCTGCATCGTGAGTCACCGCTCCGGCGAGACCGAGGATTCCACGATCGCCGACCTGGTCGTGGGCGTCAATGCCGGCCAGATCAAGTCGGGCGCCCCGTGCCGCAGCGACCGTATCGCCAAGTACAACCAGCTCATTCGCATCGAGGACGAGCTCGAGGGCAGCGCGCGCTACGCCGGCAAGGCCGCGTTCTACAACATTCGCTAAACGGGCGAATTTGGCGAGGAGGAGGCTGACTCGGTTCCGCCCCGCCTTGGCTGGACGCCGCAAAGCGCTGTGGGCGCTGGGCCATATGGCTCAGCGCCTTTTTTATGTCGAGCAAAGGCTGGCGAAGGCGGTGCGGGCGCTCGTGCTATAACTAAAGGACTTAGCGCAAACAAACCTCAACCGCACAAGGCGCACATGGATCAGATTTACGACAACAGGTACTATTCCGCCGGTTCACGCGAGCCGTCGCCTCGCCGTGCACGCACGGTGCAGCTCGGTGGGCCCGCCTACGCCGGCGTCGACCGCCCCGTGCAGCGCCCGACAAGTACCTCGCGCCCCAATGCTCAAGTGAATACTTCGACAGATGGACCGGTGCGCCCGGCACGTTCGTCGCATACGTCGCGTCCCTCGACTCAGGCACACGACAGGTCGAGCAGGCCTTCGAGCCGTCTTTCGGGCTCGGACTTTATGCGCTACGCCAACGACAATGCGGTGGTCAAGGCGATCTATGACTTTACGCATGGCTCTCTGCGTCCGCTGTTTATCGGTATCGTGGTGGCGCTGGCGCTCGTGAGCCTGTATTTTCCCGTACGCGACCTGTACGTGGCAAAACGCTCGAGCGACATCTTGGCCAAGCAGGTCGAGATTCGCCAGCAATACAATGATGAGCTGCAAAAAAGCGTCGACAAGCTGCTCTCGGAGGAGGGTATCAAGGACGCGGCGTCCGAGGACCTGGGCCTGGTGATGCCCGGCGAGAAGAAGATTGACGTGCTAGGTTTGGACGACGATTCGGACTCGTCGTCGAGCAAAAAGTCCTCAAACGCCAAGAAGGCCAGTGAAGTGGCCAAGGAAATCGAAGAGGTCGGCAAGGACGCACCGTGGTACATCCAGACGCTCGATATGCTGTTTGGATTTAACGGCGTCGAGGGCCAGACGGTCGCGTCCAGCGGCGAGTAGGCGAGTAGCGCCCGGAGGGGAGCCCGCAATGGCAGATTGCAAACGATATAAGGTGGCCGCGATCGACCTGGGAACGGTGTCGTCGCGACTGGTGCTGGCGCAGGTCGAGGCCGGGGCGATCGTGGAATCGTTCAAGCATACCGAGATCACCGACTTGGGCGAGGGCGTGGACGCGACGGGCCGCTTTTGCGAGGCGGCGGTCGAGCGCGTGCTCGCCGCATGCCGCATGTTTGTGGACGAGGCGCGCACCTTTGGGGCCGCGTGCGTCTGCACCACCTGCACGAGTGCCGCGCGCGATGCGTCCAACGCCGCACTGCTGCTGGACGGCCTGCGCGAGCTGGGGCTTGAACCGCAGGTGATTCCGGGCGAGGTCGAGGCACGCCTGACATTTTTTGGCGTGGCGCACGACTTTGCCGGTGAACGCATTATCGTCGCCGATTCGGGCGGTGGCTCCACGGAGCTCGCGACGGGCGTATACGCTCCGGAGCGCGGGGTCTTTGCGCTGGAGGGAACGCGCTCGCTGGACATCGGTTGCCGTCGCGTGACGGAGCGGTTTTTCTCGGCGCTGCCGCCCGCGGACGGCGAGCTCGCGGTTGCCGCCGCGTGGGCGGGCGAGCAGTTCTCCGCCTATTTTGAGGGCCTGCCGAGCAATTATGAGCGTGCAGAGCGCCTGGTCGCGGTGGGCGGTACCGTCACTACGCTCGTGGCGCTGGTCCACGAACTGGAGCCGTACGACTCGAGCTTTGTGCACCTGCGCGAGCTTTCGATGGAGCAGATTTCTGCCGCTATCGAGCGCATGTCCACGCTGGACGTGGAGAGCATTGCCGCGTTGCCAGGCGTGCAGCCCAAGCGCGCGGGCGTGATTCTGGCCGGCGCCGTGGTGATTCGCGAGCTCATGCGCGCCGGTGGCTACGATGCGCTCACCGTAAGCGAGAACAGCCTCCTCGCCGGCATGGCCGCCACCATCAACGAGGTTCTCGACGGCGCGACTCCCACCATCGCCTGGACCCCGAGCCTGAGCGCCCTTTAACCATCCCCTCTTAAGTTGCGGTGAAATGCGGACTAAAATCGCCCTTTCGGGCCCCAACCAGTCCCTATTCCACCGCAACTCAACAGCCGGCACCTAGGGACGTTTTTTTCTGCCGGCACCTGGGGACAGTCCTTGCTGAGCGCCTCCGCAGCCTTTATGCCAGTTTGTCGATTTGCCCAATTTCCCAAAGCGGAATATTGACGAGCGTGTCCTCGTCTCTATATGCCGCCAGAGAGCTCCTCACGCAACGCTCGAGTTTGAATTTTTCGCAGGCTATTTTCAGACTCTTCGCTTTAAGGTTCTCTGCCGCCTTGACCTCAAGCGGAAGCACGGTTCCCGCATGGTCGATGGCAAAGTCGGTTTCGGCATTGCCAGAGGTAGAGGACCAATACACGGGAGTTTTGTCCTGGAGCAAAAGCTCCTGCGCGACGTATTGTTCGGTCAGCGAACCTTTGAACTCGGTAAAAACAGCGGATCCGTTAAGAACGATGGCCGGAGAGAGACCGGAGAGCGCTCCGAGGATGCCGGTGTCGATGCAGAACAGTTTGAAGCCCGAGAGGTCTTCGTAGCTCGAGAGCGGTGCCTTTAGAGCGGAAACACGTGGCACCTTATGAACGATTCCGTAGTCCGTGAGCCACTGGAGGCTTTCCTCAAAATCGCGTGCGCGCGCTCCGGGGCGAAGGGCGCCATAGACAAACTTCTTGTTCTCCTTGGCAAGCTGGCCAGGAAGGGATTTCCAAACCAACCTCATGCGCTCGACGATGCGGGCGGGTGCATGTTTGCCAAAATCGGATTCGTAAGCCTCGATGATTTGCTGCTGAAGCCTTCGGGCTTCAATGAAGTCGCGTGTCTCGGCGAAAGCGGAGACAACTTCGGGCATACCACCGACAACAAGGTATTCCTTGAGCAAGTGCACGAGCTTTTCGGTGACGTTTGCTAGAAGGTTCATGTCTGCGGCAAGGATGGCGTCGGCGAGCGGGTTGCCGTCGACGGCGCGAACGAACTCGGCAAACCCCATGGGACGCATGGTGAGCTGGTCGATTTTGCCGACGGGAAATGACTCGTTTTCGCGTCGGAGCGCGAGGCCCATATAGGAACCGGCTGCTACGATGTGGTATTCGGGTGCAAGCTCGTTGAAGTACTTGAGCGAGGTGATCCCGCGTGGCGCCTCTTGTATCTCGTCGAAGATGATGAGCGTGTCTGTCGGCGTTACGGTTTGGCCACGTAGGAGCTCTATCTGGGAGATGATGCGCTTGGGGTCGAGGTCCCCATCGAACAGCGAGCGTGCGCTCGGCTCGAGCATAAAGTCAAAACGAATGACGTTTCGATACTGCTGGCTTGCGAATTCGTTAAGAAGCCAAGTCTTTCCTGTCTGGCGGGCTCCCTTAAGCAAGAGAGGTTTGCGATTCGCCCTTGATTTCCAGGCGATAAGTTCACTCATAAGCTGTCGTTGCATATTGCCTCCCAACCCTCTCGGCTAGTATAAGGCCATTTGGGCGTTTCCATCGGAAAATGTGCGAGACAACCACGTTTTTCCATCGGAAAATGTGCGAGACAACCACGTTTTTCCATCGAAAAATGTGGGAGTGCCAATCTAAGTTGCGGTGAAAAAGTTCT
>NZ_QRHM01000017.1:29403-45275 GCF_003470325.1 Collinsella sp. AM24-1
AAAAATGTGGGAGTGCCAATCTAAGTTGCGGTGAAAAAGTTCTTAAATGAGCTGGTAACCAGTCAAAACAGGAACTATTCCACCGCAACTTATCATCCGTGTCGGCATCCACAAGAAACGAGCCCGCGTCTCCGGGGGACACGGGCTCGTAAACAATGCGTGGTAGGGGCGGTGGGACGTCTGCGAATTTGCGCAGCAAATACGCACCGGCCTCGGTCGCCTGCCGGCGCCCTCGCCGGCTCGCTACAAACGCTCCGCGTTTGCTTAACGCTCGCCCCCTCGCGGGTTCGAGCCCCACCGGCGTGCAAAAGAAACGGGCCCGCATCCCTGGGAGATACGGGCCCGTAAAAGCCAATGGTAGGGGCGGTGGGACTCGAACCCACAATCCTTGCGGCGAGAGATTTTAAGTCTCCTGCGTATGCCAATTCCGCCACGCCCCCGTGAGACTAGAAGTCTAGCACAAGCCGCCCGTTACGCGTTGACAGCCATCGAGTGCTGGCCCGACTTTTCCAAGTACTCGGCAAACTTGGCCTCGTCGCCCTTGTTCTTGTACTGCAGGGCCAGCAGGTATTCCAGGCGGCAGCTCTTGACCTTGTCGTCACCGGCCTCTTCGAGCATGCGCTCCAGCTCGGGAATGTCGTTGTGGCGCTTGAGGATCATCGTGTCGTACATCAGCTGGCATTCGTGTGCGACTGCCTCGGCCTGACCGCCCTCAAAGCCCTTGATCTCGTGCAGCAACTCCTTGGACTTTTTGCGGTCCTCCTGGCCAACGTAGTAGTTAAAGGCCTTAATGACCAGGTCGACGCGCTGCATCTTGGGCAGGTTGAGTCCCAGCAGCAGGTCGAACATCTCGCTGGCGCGCTTGTGGTCCTCGCGCAGCAGATAGGAGTTCAGGCGCAGGTAGTCGCGGTTGTAGCGCGGGTACAGCATGCTGGTGAGTTTGCCGTCGAGCAAGCGATCGAACTCGTCCCACTGCTTAGCGGCCATAAGCTGCTGCAGGCGTTTAAACGTGGTGCGTTTTTTGACGCTAAAGAACACCGACACGGCGATACAGATGATAACGACGGCGGTCCAGAGTGTGCGGGAATCGGGCATATTAGGGTCCTTAGTCGCTCATAAAGCGAGCGGTATGACAACACGTACTAGATGTATTATACGCAGCGCGCAAGCAAACTGGCATAAAAGCTCATCGAGGCTAAGTGCCATCGCTCGCTGCGGTACACTTACCTAAAGTAAACCATGAAGGGAGACATTACCTATGAAGAAGATCGTTTTGGCTTGCGGTGCTGGCGCTGCTACTTCCACGCTCGTTGCCCAGAAGGTCGCCACCATGCTCGATGCCAACGGTTATGCCGGCAAGTACGAGATCGTGCAGTGCGCTATCTCCGAGGCCAAGGATTACTGCGACGAGGGCGCTGACCTGCTGATCGCCACCACCGTTGCCCCCGAGGGACTCACCTGCCCGTACGTGAGCGGCGTGCCCTTCATGACCGGCATGAACCGCGTCGCTGCCGAGAAGGCCGTCCTCGACGTCATGGCTCAGTAGGCGCTGACTGTATGAGTGAGCAGAACGCCAACCCGGTCGAGCTTTTTGGCATGCGCGTTGCCCATGTGGGCATCAACGCCACCGACCCGGCAGACGCCTTGGAGATCGCGGAGCTGTTCTCGACGATGATGGGCCTGCCCGTTATCGAGACCCCGGTTTCGTACTTTAACGATTCGCTGGTCGAGGTTATGAAGCAGAACGGTCGTGGCACCAAGGGCCACATTGGCTTTGCCGTCAACGACATCGATGCGGCCGAGAAGTGGTTTGCCGAGCGCGGGCTCGAGGTCAACGAGGAGTCGCGCGCGCTGCTGCCCGACGGTAGCACCAAGCTCGTGTACTTTAAGCGCGAGTTCGCCGGCTTCGCCGTGCACCTGTGCCGCGAGTAGCGCACAGGCTGCTATAGCTAACGAAAAATGGGGTAAGGCCACGTGGCCTTACCCCATTTTTAATGCCGAGAGGGTGACTGACGGGCTGCCGTAAAACGAAGGTGAATACTTTTCCGCGAAGTGAACGAGTGAAATTGGACCCCTGGAGCATCGACACTTTGGAGGCACCGTTTCCTGCGGTTTCGTAAGGTTTTTCCTGCGGTTTTGGCGTCAAAAAGTGCGGATGCTTCGGGGGTCCAAAATAGGTCGTTCACTTCGCGGAAAAGCATTCACCTTCGATTCGTGAGAGACGCCCCTACCGCGGCAGGCGAATCGTAAAGCGGCTGCCGACGCCCTCGACTGAGGTCACGCCAATGACACCACCATGGCTATCGACGATCCACTTGGCAATGGCAAGCCCCAGACCCGAGCCCTGCGCGCCGGCATCGCGTGCGTTGTCGGCGCGGTAGAACCGTTCAAACGCGTGAGCTGCGGATTCCTGGTTCATGCCGATACCCTCGTCCTCAACACTTATGTCGATCGTGCCTGCGCCCGCATCCGGCGCTACGCCAAACGAGATGGGCGTGCCCGCGTCCGAATACTTGGCGGCGTTTTGCACGATCACGCGCAGAGCCTGCTTCACGAGCGCCACGTCAACGGGCGCGTCGCAGCGCGGGTCGCTGACAAGCGCAGCGTCGTACGCCAGTCGATACGTGTGCGCGGCATCGATCATCTGTGACTCCTCGCATACCTCGCCGACCAGCGCGGCCAGGTTGGTATTCGCACGCCGCAGGACCGTGCGTCCGGCGTCGCCGCGTGCCAAAAACAGCAGCTGTTCCACGAGCTCTTGCATGTGCTCGCTTTCGGCCTTGAGGGACGCGATGGATTCTGCCAGCACGTCCGGGTCGTCCTTACCCCAGCGGTCGAGCATGTTTACGTAGCCCTGAATCACCGCGATGGGCGTGCGCAGCTCGTGGCTCGCATCGTTGACAAAGCGCATCTGCTGCAGCTTGGCCTCTTGCATCTGACGCAGCAGGCGGTTGAGTGCGACCTCGATGCTTGCCAGGTCGGCGTCGCCGGTAGTGACGCTCGGCGAGTCGACGCTTGCGCGCTCGATGGCCTGCTCCAGCGTTTCCATCTTGCCGCCGGAGAGCTGCATGCGGCCGAGTTCGTCCACGCGCAGTGCCAAGTCGTTGAGCGGTGCCATGGTACGGCGCACACGGCGGGCACCGCCGAGCATGTTGAGCACGCTGATGACCTGCCAACCCACAACGACAAGGTAGAGAGGCCATAGCGCGACGAGGTCCTGCGCGAGGGGGAAAGTCTTGGTGGTACGCGCAAGCTCGACGGTATAGGTGAGCGTTGCCAGGTCCCAGCCGCGCGCGGGCGTCAGCGACATGCCGTGAACGGTGGCGCTGGGGATCCATCCTGCGGTAAACGCGCCGTCGGGCAGCGTCTGGTTGTATCCATAGACGAGGATCGCCGCCGCAATCACCACCAGCAGCAGATCGAGCCAAACGTAGCTCATCAGGCGGCGCCACATATAGCTCCAGTTGATGGCGCGGGCGATGGAGGTGACGCGCTTGGCCTCGGCGTTACGCGCGGCAGACATAGCCCACCCCGCGCACGGTCTGGATGATGCGGGCGCCGCCGGCGTCCTCGATCTTGGCGCGTAGATGCGCGATGTGCACGTCGACGTTGTTGGTGTCGCCCATGTATTCGTAGCCCAGCGCTTCGTGCGCGATGCGTTCGCGCGTGAGCACGGTCTCGGCATGCGCCATAAGCAGGGCGAGGACATCGAACTCGCGGGCCGTGAGCGCAATGGGCGAGCCGCCGACCGTGACTTCGCGGCGGTCGGGGTCGAGCGCAACCGAGCCCACGGCGAGCGTGGCGGGGGAGGGCGCGGCAGCGGTCTGGGCCGTGTCGGTTGCCGGGGACATTGTGGCGATACCGGCGGCCGTGCCGCTCGCTACGCCAGCCCCGGCGCTGGCGCCGCCAACGCCCGAAGCCGCTCGCACGGCTTCCGAGCGCTTCAGTGCCACGCGGATCCGTGCGAACAGCTCCTCAATCGCAAACGGCTTGGTCAGGTAATCGTCGGCGCCGGCGTCGAGCCCGGCAACCTTGTCCATCACGGCATCGCGCGCGGTGACCATGATCACTGGCGCATCCTTGTGCTTGCGTATGCGCCGCAGCACCTCCATGCCGTTGAGCTGCGGCAACAGTACATCGAGCAGAATCAGATCGTAGTCGCGCTCCAACGCCAGGTCAACGGCGGTGCGTCCGTCGGCGGCGTGCTCCACCTGGTAGCCCTCGTGCTCCAGCTCGAGTGTCACAAAGCGGGCGATTTTCTCCTCGTCCTCTACGATCAGGATTCGTGCCATGCGTGCCCCCGTCTGCGATTACTTGTCGTCGTTGAGATTTTGCTTGATGTCGTCCGCGGCGTTAGCAGCGCTATCCATAAGGTTGTTGATGCTGCCGGGCACGTCGCCGTCGCTGTCGATGCGGTAGCGCATGCCAAAGAACAGGCCAATCAGCATCAGCCATATCGTGGCGCCCCAGGCAAACAGCGCGACGATGGGAATCAGGATGGGGATGTTGAGGATGATCGCATCGCGGCGCGTGGCGATAAACTTGGTGTCCAGACTCAGGCGGAAGAGCTTTTTGAGGTACTCCCACACGCTGTCCATCTTCTTGGAGAAGTCGGTCTTTTCACTCGACTTTTCGTAGGCTGCCTGCGCGGCGACCATCTCGGCCGAGGGCTCATCGACTGGCGCGGACTCGGTGGCGGCATGCGCCGACGTGGTCTGGGTCTTGCCCTGCGACTCGAGCCAAATGATGGCATCCAAAACGTTGCCGTCGGCAGCGTCGAGCGCCGCCTTGGCATCGGTGTAACTCACGTTGCACTTGGTGCGGATGGTTTCAACTTTTTCGAGGTCGTCCATGACCTGTCCTTTCGTTCGATGGGCGCGACGCCGGGCGACCTGCCCGGGCGCGAGCGTTGCGTTCGTCGGCCTGCGTTGCGCGGTGCCGCCCGCCCTTGGTCGAACTCTATAGTGCAGGTTATAGATTAAGCGATTCTTGAGCCAAGATTAATGTTGGATGAGTTTTTGGGTGTGTATAGAGGGGTCATTATTAGTGGCCCGCGGCGAGGTCTAATACTTTTCCCGAGAAGTGAACGAGCAAAATCGGACCCCCGAAGCATTGACACTTTGAGGGCGCCGTTCTCTGCGGTTTTGATGCCAGAATCCTGCGTTTATGCCGTTGAAAAATGCGGATGCTCCAGGGGTCCAAAAACAGACGCTCACTTCGCGGAAAAGTATTAGACCTCAATAGCGGGGGATGGGGTGCCGGTGCAAAACGACGTCAGAAATGGGGTAAACAAGGCAAACGGATCTAATGGATCAAAAATCACGTTGCAAAAGTATGAAAATATCCTACAATTGCAGCATGAAGTACTTTAGCAACATAGCGGCGATAAGCGAGCTTTCCGAGAGCGAGGGCGTGTTCACCACAGCCCAGGCGGCTCGCATGGACATCTCTCGAGATGCGCTGGCGCACTCATGCCGCGCAGGGCGTCTTGAACGGATATGCCACGGCGCCTACCGGATGTCTGGAACGCAGCGCCGAGACACCGACGAACTCAACGCCTTTTGGAAGCTCACCAATCCTTCCCTTTGCGCGTGGGAGAGAAAACGTCAGTGGGATGGCATCGCCGTGAGCGGTACGACAGCGGCGAACCTGCAGCAAATGGGCGATTTCTATCTGTCCCCCTACAGGATGACCGCGCCCATGCGTATCAATACAAGAAACGAATCCCTTTCTTTTGTAAAGCGCGAGATTGCTGAGCGGGACATCGTTTGGCTCGACGGCCTGCCGGTAACTAAACCCGAGCGCACGCTTGTCGATCTTTGCCTCGATTGCGAGGATCCCTCATTAATTATCGATGCCTATCACGACGCGCTTGGACGTGGACTCGATATACAACGGCTGAAGGATCTTGTAGAGGAGAACTCTAAAACCGCCAAACGACGCGAGCTGATGGCGCCTTTGCTGATGGTACTGAACGGGTAATGCGAAACGGAGGACATGGTGAAGTACAAAACGCCTGCCGCATTGGAGATGGCTGTTAGGAATGCCGCAAGAGAATCACCAATGGATACTAATCGGGCAATCGTCGGTTTCTACTTTCATCGCTTCCTATGTCGCGTTTTTTCAGAAGATGACGGCAGCTTTGTGCTCAAGGGCGGTCAAAGCGTCCTGGCGCGAACACTCGATGCACGTGTCACAAGAGATATTGACTTGGTTGCTCAAGAGGAGAGTCTCGAAGAGGCTATTGTCGATCTGGTGCAGGCTGCTTCGATTGATCTGGAGGATTTCGTTTCGTTCGTCTTTGATCGTGCAGAGCAAATCAAAGAAGAAGATGAGTATCGGTGCGGTACGAAGGTGTGGTTCACCCCCTTTATGGGAACCAAGAAGCTACAGCCAATTTCAATTGACTTGGTAATTGATGAAGTGCGGGGACTTGAGCCTGAGGTTCTTGCGCCGATCGATCGTCTGAATATCGAGGGGCTCCCAGTCTGCGACTATCGAGTATGCCGAGTGGAGAGTGCCCTTGCAGATAAATTGCTCGCAATGATAGAGATGCATGAGGGCCGTGCTTCATCGCGAATCAAGGATATAGTCGACATCTTGGTGTACGCGAAAACTTGCTTCGTCGATGGGGCTACGCTTGTCGAGAGGGTCGAGAAAGAAGCGTCTGCCCGCAAAGTGGCAATGCCGGAAGAGTTCGTGGCGCCTCTCTGGTGGAAACAAAATGGTTCTGCACAGTACGTAAAGATGGCGAGGCAGGCGGGGGTACTTGATCTCGCGGGGAACATTGCTGGGGCAGAAGAGGTCGTCAATCGGTTGTATACACCGTGCTTTAATCATTCGGCGAATGTGTGCAAATGGAATCCTCAGACTACGGGATGGGAGTAGCCCAGACAGTTAAGCCGGCGGCAGGAGCTGGTCCCGCCGCCGGCTTGGGGCGTTACTGCTGCCTATGTGTTACTCGCAGATTTGGTCGAGCACTTCGGTGATGGTCTTTTTTGCGACTTCGAGGTTGCGCTGGGCTTGGGCGACGGCAGCCTCGGCTTGTTTCTTTGTTTCTACGACCTCGGCAAAGCGATTGATGGATTCGCTGTACTCGCGCGTGCGCGGGTCGAGCGCTGGCGGGACTTCGATCTCGAACAGGTCGTTAGGGCGGATGGCGCGGATGCTGGCTGCTTCGGTTAATGCTTGAATCAGCTGTGCCCCATGGCCTTCGGTAAGGTATCCAACGATTATCTCCGAAAACACTACGCGCTCCTCTTCGGTCATCGTTTGGAACGACGGGCGAATGACGGTGGTGTTATGCGAAGCAACTAGGTGTTGCTTCGCGTCATCGGCGCTGACGACGAGCAGGTTGGACGCGCCGTAGCGACCCAGCATGCGTGGCATGACGATATCTCCAGCGCGGAGCTCATATCGATCGAGAACGCTGGGGTTCACCTTTACGATTTTGGAATCCGAGCTATTTGCACTCTCTACAGCATATGCGGGTAGAAGGTTGCCATCTTGAAAATCCTGAGATGAGATGCGGCGTACCTCGATTGCATCAATGTCGTTTGATGTGGTGCTCTCGCGGGGCATAAATGGAGCTACTCGCGTAAAAGCGTCACCGAGCGTAGCCCTGTAGTTTCGGGTGAGGCTGATAAGGCTGATTTTGCCTTTTGAGAGGGCTGCGCGATGCAGCAGCAATTCACGCGTGGCAAAAGTGGACGTTTCGATAGGCGTTGATCTGGGCGTATTGGTATCAATGCGGGCCCAGTCGGGGGAGATGGAAAAGGTGATATCTGAGTAATACGATGTTTCTGTCACATATCGAAAACGCGGCCCGGATTCGATTGCGCTGCGAAATGCAACGCTGCGATTTCCTGAAGACAATATGAGAAGCGCGCTTGTCATGTAGGGCCTGGGTTCAGAAAGTGGCAAATACACGACGCTCTCGATGAGTCCTTCGCGTATCAGGATCGTGCGCGCCTGCTCGGCTTTATCGAGTAGATCGGCGGGCAGCACTACGGCTGCGCGAGTGCGATTCGAAAGGGCGAGCACATACAGACACCAAATAAAGGGACCCCAGTCACAGAAATCGAGGTAGCCGGGCTCTAAGTAATCGATCAAGGCGATACATTCTTTTTCGATGTCGTGTTTGCCCGTACGGTAATACCCCGATGCGTCGATAAACACCGGAGCCGCATCGCCATTGCCCGCGCCCTGCCTGCCGGGTTCAAGCTCGCAAATATCGGGTACGCCGTTGCTGTTCAGGCTGAAACATTCACGAAGCGCCTTACAGTCGAAGGCGCCAGGCAGACGGACGGTGAGTAGACGGCTGCCCTGCTCCAGATTAAGCGCGCGTGAGAGGGCGGCGGCGGTGAGACGTGGCAATGATGTTGTTTCACGCATGTATAGAGCCCTTTCTTCTTAGTGGGTTATATATTAGCAGAAAATTTTGATAATTTCTAATGACGAGAACAGAGCACTGTGCTATTCTCGAAGTAATCCAAAACCAACTCAATACAAACTGCTTGATGCAATCGCTACACAGCCTTTAGGTAAACTGCGCTATCAAGCAGGGTGATTTCACTAACGAAGCTACAGGTTAGGTCGATTGTCATCGTCCATGCCTCAGACCATTCTAAAACATAGAACAGACTTATCGACAAACATCCGCAACCGGATAGGAAGAAGCATTCATGAAGAATGAAGACAGCATTTACGAGGTGTTCCTCAACACGATCGACGAAGATCTCCGCAGCATGTGCAAAAAGAACGGGAAGGCAGAGATGCCGTTTCCGTATCCGTACTGCGGCGAGCAGGATACCGAGCGCTTGGCCAAGGCACTCGTTGACGTGCTGGAAAAGCACTCGCCCGATATTCCCGGGCTGGTGCCCGAGCAGTATCGAGACGATGTGCACGAGGCCCGCGAGCTTTTGGCCGCAGCGTCGCTCGCTTTGTTGTCGCTGTATTTTCCCCAGCGCGATAACTGCGCGCACTGCATGGCCATCTTAATTGGCATGTTTGAGCACGGAAGCAATCCGCGCTTTAAGTCGAGCGGTGTGCGCATGTTCGAGCAGGTTACGACAGGTATGAAGTACTCGTCTGAACAAGGTGGATATATTCTGTCTCGCTTTGTGCGAAGCATTGACTACAAAAGACCCTGCGACCACGTGCATCGCGATGGGTCGCGCGGTTTTACGGCGGACGAGGACGATGCCGTCATGTTTTATAAGCGCTATCTCAAGGTGCAGAGACACGTATTCGATACCAGTCCGCGTTTCAACTTTGAGCTATGCGTCAAACGCCCGTTTGAGGCTCTTTCGGACAATCGGGAGAACTTTTATTGCATGGAGGAAAAGATGGAAATCGATTTGGCAACTAAGGTACGGGAGCTCCAGGACCGCTACACCCTCAACTTCGCTCAGGCCAAAGAGTATGGCCTGCTCGACAAGCTGATGATTGATGCATTGCTTGCATATCTGCGCGACGGGTCAGTCTCAATCGCGGCGCGCGAGAGCTATGTGGCGCAAACCGAGCGTCTGATTGACGGTGCGGTCAAGTTGCCGTGTGCGACGAGCCCCAAGGAGGGCGCAGACGTCGACCGTATTTCCTAGCAATCACGCAGAACTATCGACAAGAAAGGGGCCGTGCAATGTCGGTCATTAAGATGTACGGCTACGAGGCCGCGCAGCAAACGGAGTATCAGACCAAGAAGTGGGCGACCAAGGAGGAAATGCAGACGCTGTCATCCGGCGATGAGCAGCGCGATGTGATCTTGGCGCAAGGTGCCACGGTGGCTTTCTACGAGGGCGACAAGCACTGGGAGACGAGCGTGTCCAACAATGTGTTTGCCTTTGGCGGTACCGGCAGCGGCAAAACGGCGAGTTTCATTTTGCCCAACCTGCTCAATCACCACGAGTGCTGCTATGTGGTCACGGACACCAAGGGCGAGCTGCTGCGCCGTACGGGGAAGGGCTTCGAGGAGGACGGCTACGAGGTAACGGTTCTCGACACCATCAATCCCGAGCAGTCGTCCGGGTACGATCCTTTGCGCTACGTGATGGATGTCGAGGATATCCCCACCACAGTGGCGTCAATCATGTAGGGGGTCGATCCTGACAGGCGTAGCTTTAGGGACGATCCGTTTTGGGACAATGCGAGCGATCTGCTACTTCGAGCGATTATTGGAATCCTGTTCCTCTTAGAGTGCCTTGCCGGCACATTTGCGCCGGACGGGGATCCCGCAGCTCCGCGACGCTATCTTAAGATGAACAACGTCTTTAAGCTGGCGGCACTCATCAAGGTTACGGGAGATGGCGAGGGACGATTTCCGCTGGATCACCTTGTGGAGCAGGTGGAGTCCAAGGAATTTCTTGGCAAGTATGATTCTGCGAACGCGGACCTGTATGGCGTTGAACAGTATCGTGATTTTCGCGGGGCAGCCGATAGAACGCTTAAGAGCATTCTGATCACGCTTAACGCGACCATCTCGCGGCTTAAGACCCCCCAGCTCATGCGCGTCTTTGAGAAAGACGAGATGCGCCTCGACCGTATCGACGAGGGCAAGCGCGTAATCGATCTTAAGGTGAGCGACAACGACTCGACCAATGCATGGCTTGCGAACGTTGCCCTTAAGCAGCTGTTTAACCTGGCCCAGCGCCGCGCTGATTCCAACCCCAGCGGGCATTTGCAGCGCCACGTGCACTTTATTCTGGATGAGTTTCCCAACGTGGGCCGCATTCCCGATTTTGAGCGGAGTATTGCGACCGTGCGCAGCCGTGGCATTAGCTTTTTGATGTGCGCGCAATCGCTGAGTCAGCTCGATGGTGCGTACGGCAAATCCGCAGCGCTTACCATCCTCGATAACTGCGACAGCTTGATCTATATGGGCGGCGGCAGCAACATCGCGACACAGGAGTACATAAGCAATCTGTGCGGCGAGTCGGTTCTGGGCACCAATTACGTGGGCGCCGAGCGTACTGCCGTCGATGTGCGCGGTTGCGTGATAACCCCGGGCGAGGTGGGGCTTATGCCGCGTACCGACTGCCTGGTCAAAGTAACCGGCATGCGCCCCTTCCGTGCCAAGAAGTATTTTTGCGGCGACCATCCCAATGCGGCCAAGTGGCTGAGGGATTAGTCCTTGCAGCTTCGCGCGCTCCATCTTGCCTATTTGACCGCACGGCTTCCATTGGCCGCTAGCCGTGCGGCCTCGTTTTACTTCCTTACCGATTCCGTTTAGAAGGGAATTACCATGTCCGTTATGTATCGTGAGCCTAGCATTATCAAGAAGTCCAAGGACGGTCGCGTTGCCGCCGTCGATATGGCAAGTGAGCTGCTTAACAGCCGCGTGCTGCTGCTGGAAGGCGAGGTCAACGATGTGACCTGCAATGGCCTTATTAAGTCCATGCTGGTGTTGGAGCATCAGAGCGCCACCGAGCCCATCACCCTCATCATCAACAGCCCGGGCGGTAGCGTTACGGCGGGGCTGGCGCTCATCGACACCATGCAGTCGCTCGACTGCCCCGTGATCACGGTGGGCGAGGGCGTCGTGGCCTCGATGGCCGCGGTGATCTTGGCCTGCGGCGACCACCGCCAGGTATACCGCCACACGCAAGTGCTCATCCACCAGTTGATGGGCGGCACGGGCATGGCGCAGCAGACCGATATCGAGATCGTGGCCCAGCACACGGCGGCCATGCGCGCCGAGCTGGACGAGCTGCTGGCCGAGCATGGCAACCTGAGCGCCCAGGAGTTCCACGAGCTCACCGAGCGCGACTGCTGGTGCAACGCCAGGCGCGCTCTGGAGTTGGGTCTGGTGGACGAGGCGATTGCTCCGAGTAAGAAGGCGCTCTAGCGGGGCTCATGTCTTGTGGGCATATAGAGCGGGGCGAACGATCGCGTAGTTTAACGGCCAGAAAGAGGTTGAACATGAGCAGGATTTGGGATGTCGACGGCATTGAGTGGGAAGACCTGCCCACCGTGAGCGACCTGCTGTGCGCTGCGGACACAAAGATCCTGGCGCGCGAGGTTGCCCTGCGATACGGCGGCAAGCCGGACGGCCGCGGCCGTGTCGATAACGAGCGCAGCTTAAAGCGCGCCCGCCGCAAGGTCAAAAAGCTGCGCAAGGTTGACCCCGAGCCCAGCGACAATATCGTCCTGCTGCCCAAGCACGTCATCAATCGTCGTGGTGCAGGCCACGGCTTTGGCTATTACGACGTGGAGCCGTGCATCTTTACACGCGGCGGCGTTCAAATGCTAGGTGAGGATGTGCTCGCCAAAGTACGTCCGTGGGAATTGATCTTGATGGATGATGAGTCCGCGAGCGAAATGCTGGGCTATCGCGTATGGCTCGGCGGCGAGTGGGACCTGTGCGAGCGCTACCGCTTTTTGGCCGTGGTGTGCGTTCGCATGCTGAACAGCATCCGGGCGCAAAAGGAGCTGCGCAAGTGCCTCGTGCAGGGCGAGACAGCCTGTGATATGGACGAGGACGAGGCGATCGAAGGGATTCGCCGCGACGTGCTGTATCCCGAGGAAGTGATCAACGCCAAACTCGGCGGCTATTGGGATGCGAGTTTGGGACTCAACCTGCCCTGGAAGAACGAGCACCGGCAGACTTGCACGCGAATCGACAGGGCTATCGATGACCTGTTTTCTAAGGAAACGAAGCGCTGCGCTGCCGAGCTTGGGAAGAAACTTGAGCGAGGGTATGAGGAGCGCAGGGAGGTGCCGTTGTTTCAATCATTCACCGACGAATGAGAAAAAGGCGGCGGCCGCGGTCCCCCGCGGGATTATCCTGGACCTATTACGTGAGCGGTGCGCGGGCGAGGAGCAATCATGGCTGGTCGTGGAAGCAAATGGTCGAGGGAAGAAACCCTTGCGGCTCTGTTTCTGTACCTCGCCCTACCATCGAAAAAGGTTGATGATACAAACGAGGATGTCCAGGCGCTAGCTAAGGCCATTGGCAGAACGCCGGGCGCGGTTGCTCTAAAAATCTGGAACCTTGCATCATTCGATGAGCGTCGACGTGCTCGCGGCAAGGTTGGAATGACCCATGCAAGCAAAATGGACAAGATGGTTTGGGCTGAGTATTCCTCTGCTGGTGATGAGCTTGTCGAGGAGGCGACTGAGGTTTTCCTCAACCGTTTCGATTTTAAAGAACCGCTAAGTGATGAGCTGAAAGAGACGATCGGCTTTGATTTGCCAGAGGGCAAGGAGCGCGAGGCAATTGTTTCGATGCGGGTGAACCAGGAGTTCTTTCGAAATACCCTGCTCGTCAATTACGATTCAAGATGCTGCTTGACGGGGCTAACGAACAAGGCTCTGTTGGTTGCTAGCCATATCAAGCCCTGGAAAGTCTCTGATCCAAAGACGGAGCGACTCGCGCCCGACAACGGCTTGCTTTTGAACGCATTGCACGATAAAGCGTTCGACCGGGGACTAATCACCATTACGAAGGACCTAAAGATAGTGGTGTCTAGCGTGGTCGAGCACGAAACTCCTGAGGACGAGTACTTGTGGCGCTACAACGGAGAGCCGATTACGCTTCCGAAACGATTCGCCCCAAGAGCTGAGTTTATTGAATATCACAACGATATGGTGTTTAAGGGGTAGGGGTCCGTATGGAAAGCCCGAGTTGAAAGCGATTGTTGTTAAGACGTTGCTTAAGCGTCCTCGTTATCCGGAGACATTTTTAGTATTTGAGGGTCGTTATTAATTATTAGGAATGATTTTCGAAGAGTATTGGCTTTATTTGGCTTAACGATGGATATGGGGGTGCGTGCCATGCTTCGCTGCCGATTCTTGGGTTGAGGAAAGGGATATTGATGTGCGCAACGTGTGTTGTGTCCCAGCTAGCGTCTAAACTAAAATCCTTGAGTCTGAACATGGACGGCGCATCGGAGGTTTGATGTCGGTAATTGTTCCCCCCATTAAATGCCAGGGAATTAAAACGAAGCTAGTCCCCTTCATTGAGGAGACAATAAACTGGGATAAGCAGCAGGGGATATGGTACGAGCCGTTTTTGGGGAGCGGGGTTGTGCTATTTAACGTTTGTCCACAGAGAGCGGTGGTCGGTGATCGCAATCAACACATTATTGATTTTTATAGAAGCGTGCAGCGGCATGAAATAACATCAGAGTCTATGCGGGAATACCTTGAACGCGAATCTGTGATGTTGCGTACTGGTGGAGCGGAATACTACTACGAGGTAAGGGACAGATTCAATACAAGTCATTCACCGTATGACTTTATCTTCTTAAATAGGTCCTGTTTTAACGGCGTTATGCGTTTCAATAGGAGCGGGATGTTTAACGTTCCATTTTGCAAGAAGCCCGAGCGTTTTTCCAGGTCGTATATAACTAAGATATGCAATCAGATTGATAGGGTGCAGGCTGCCATGGAAGGCAAAGACTGGGAGTTCAAATCTTGCGATTGGAAAGAGATTATGCGGGCGCCAAGAAAAGGCGACTGTGTTTATCTCGACCCTCCTTATATCGGCCGCGATACAAATTATGTGGGTGAATGGCCAGAGTCTGAAGCTGTTGCTCTGGCTGATGCTGCTCATGCGACTCAGGCGGATGTCTATCTTTCCATGTGGAAAGAGAATAAGTACAGGGTGAATGAGCATATTGAAAACTGTTGGAGTGATTTTGAGTGCTTTGAATTCTCCCATTTTTATCACGTCGGCTCGAAGCAGAGCTTACGCAATTCAATGATCGAAGCGCTTCTCGTGAAGGCCTAAGAAATAACTCTTACTTGGTTCATGTGCTGGAAATGATGATATAGAAGTAGATGGAATAACGTCCCCTAGTCCACCTTTAATCTCGTGTTTCCCTTTCCTTCGTCCACTTTTCTCCTAATAGCCGTTACTTTCTGTCGCCCCGGCTGTCGTTGACGACATCGCCATAGGAGAGAATTCGATCGCGTAGGCTTGAATCAATTTCAATAACGTTTGTTTCGACCCATCTTCTGAATCCCTGAAAGTCGGTGTAACTCTTTTCTTTCGCTGTATATTTTGGATAGTTTCGCCAATAAAGTTCGAATGCATCGTTCCCCATCTTTGAAAAAGGCCCTGAACCCTGAGTGAATGGGCTGATTGAATTCGAGGAAATAGTTCCGATATTTTCGGTATTGCCGCTACCGGTGGTGAAGTCTGAAATGCGGTATTTCTCTTGAATAAAGAATTCAACATTGCTGTAGGGTTCGGGTATTTCTTTTAATTGGTTAAGGGGGTAGCAGGGACGTGCGCTCTCTATTTCGTCGTTTCGGTCGTAGACGAATCCGATTACGTAGTGTTTGCAGAACTGATTATAGGGATAGAGGATGTTCTTCCTCCCATCGCGCAGAAAAGATGCATATGATCCAAGTGTAAATTTATATGGAGCAATGCCTCCTCTCTTTAGGTGCTTTCGATAAGTTGATTTGACATCGACAGCAATTCGATTCCCCTCTTCGTTTTGAGGGGTTAGTACAAAGTCCGGATAGTAGTTTTGTTTGTCTGGGGTCGTTAGCGTAAACCCGAAGTCGTCGGCAATCTCCTTGAGCAACGGCTCGGTAAGCATCTCGAAAATTCTTCCGAGCAGTTTCGTGTCATATCCGATTGGATAGATGGTTTCGTCGCGAAAAGCAAATCCCTTAGCAACCCAATCGACATTATGCTCGGCTACAGTTTTATTGAATTCGCTAATTAAATCAAACATTGTTGTCTCTATTTCAATCGATGCCTGCAGAGAAATATCGATGGGTCGGTTTGCGTTGATTGTAGCTCGCCAATGAATAAAAACAAGGATGCATTCGGTCGCCTTCGGCTCTGCTCGAGGTTGCCAATCAAGGTGATTCAAGTTTGGTTGATTTCCGATCTCAACCGAACACATTGAGCAAATAGG
>NZ_QRHM01000018.1:0-445 GCF_003470325.1 Collinsella sp. AM24-1
CGCCTTCTCCTCCGCCGCCCGCCTGACCGCGTCGACGTAGTAGGCGAGCATGTCGTTGTCGGCCCCCTCCGCGAACCTTATCGACTCGATCCAGGACCAGTGCGCCCGGGTCCAGTTGCCCTTCCTGCGGCCGGTGGGCGTCCTCTCGTCGAAGACGAGCCCGTGCCTTAGCAGGAACTTGGAGAGCCGCTGCTTCGAGCGCGAGAGGTCGTCCCTCGCGTCCTCGAGCGCCCTGGTCAGGTCGCGGGCGGCCTCGCACTCGTCGTCGGGGACCCACACCTCGACCACGTTGCCGACCGACAGCATGCGGGCGAGGAACTCGGCGTCGTTGCGGTCGTTCTTCCTGCGCCTGTCCGCGCTGGGCTTGATCATCTTCGAGACGGCGCCGACCACGCAGTCGACCCCGAGGCCGGAGAGCCTCTTCTGCAGGTCGAACCCCGTGACC
>NZ_QRHM01000018.1:455-44302 GCF_003470325.1 Collinsella sp. AM24-1
CAGGCCGGAAAGCCTCTTCTGCAGGTCGAAGCCCGTGACCCCGGACTCGTACACGCACCTGGCCCCGGGGTCCACGGAGCGGACCCACTCCGCGACGGCGCCGGCGTCGTAGCCGAAGGTCGCGGCACGCACCTCCCCGGTCATGACGTCGAGGGAGACGGCCTTTATCGAGCGGGCGTGGACGTCGAGGCCGACGAAGGTGGTAGTATCGAGCATGGGAGCCCCTTCCATGAATGCGGCGTGGCCGCCGCGGCTGAATTAGACACTCACCATTGTCGGCCTAATCCGCGGTCTTTCATGCAGCAGGGGCTCTCAATGTTTTATGTCCTGCTCATATCGTCTGTGCAACAAAAAAAGCCGCTCAACCAGCGGCTTTTCTTATTTTGGCATGAAAAAAGGCGACCGCCCTATGTGGACGGTCGCCTTTGTTAATTGTTGTGCAGCTTGCCTTAGGCGCGAGTCTTGATCTCCTCGAGTACCTTGGCAACAAACTCGTCAACGCTCATCTGAACGGTCTCGTTGGAGCGATCGCGGACGGAGATGTTGCCGGCCTCGACCTCCTTCTCGCCCAGGATAAGCATGTAGGGCACGCGGTCGATGCTGCGGGCCTCGCGGATCTTGTAGCCAATCTTCTCGTCACGGTCGTCGCAGACCACGCGGATGCCGGCCTCCTCCAGCTTGGCGCACACCTCGTGGGCGTAGTCGCGGCTCTTCTCGGAAACCGGAAGCGCCTTGACCTGCACGGGGGCCAGCCAGGTGGGGAACTTGCCAGCAAAGTGCTCAATCAGAATACCGATGAAGCGCTCGATGGAGCCAAAGCATACGCGGTGCAGCATGATGGGGCGCTTCTTGGTGCCGTCGGCGTCCACGTACTCCAGATCAAAGTTGAGCGGCATCTGGAAGTCGAGCTGCACGGTACCGCACTGCCAGGTACGGCCGAGCGAGTCCTCCAGGTGGAAGTCAATCTTGGGGCCGTAGAAGGCGCCGTCGCCCTCGTTGACCTCGTAGTCCATGCCCAGCTTCTCAAGAGCGGTGCGCAGGCCCTCCTCGGCGCGAGCCCAATCCTCGTCCGAACCCATGGAGTCCTCGGGGCGGGTGGAAAGCTCAACGTGGTACTTAAAGCCAAACTTTTGGTACACGGAGTCGATGAGGTTGACCACGCCCACGATCTCGTCGGTCAGCTGGTCGGGACGCACAAACAGGTGGGCGTCGTCCTGGTTAAAGCAGCGCACGCGGAACAGGCCGTGCAGGGCGCCGCGCAGCTCGTGGCGGTGCACCAGGCCAATCTCGCCGGCGCGGATGGGCAGCTCGCGGTAAGAGTGCGGCTTGGAGGCGTACACCAGCACGCCGCCCGGGCAGTTCATGGGCTTAATGCAGTACTCTTCGTCGTCGATAACGGTGGAGTACATGTTGTCCTTGTAGTGGTCCCAGTGGCCCGAGGTCTTCCACAGCTGCTTGTTCATGATGAGCGGCGTGGAGATCTCCACGTAGCCGGCCTTGTGGTGGATCTCGCGCCAGTAGTCCAGCAGCGTATTCTTAAGGATCATGCCGTTGGGCAGGAAGAACGGGAAGCCGGGGGCCTCGTCGCGCATCATAAAGAGGTCCATCTCGCGGCCGATCTTGCGGTGGTCGCGCTTCTTGGCCTCCTCCAGCATGTGCATGTGCTCGTCGAGCTCTTCCTTGGTGGCAAAGGCGACGCCGTTGATGCGGGTGAGCATCTTGTTGTCCTTATCGCCCTTCCAGTAGGCGCCCGAGACGCCGGTGAGCTTAAAGGCCTTAAGGGCCTTGGTGTAGCAGATGTGGGGGCCGACGCACATGTCGATGTAGTCGCCCTGCTGGTAGAAGGTGATACGGGCGTCGTCGTCCAGGTCGCCGATGTGCTCGACCTTGTACTTCTCGCCGCGCTCCTCCATAAGGGCGATGGCCTCGGCGCGGGGCTTCTCGTACACGGAGAACTTGAGGTTCTCCTTGACGATCTTCTTCATCTCGGCCTCGATCGCGGGGAAGTCGTCCTCGCTGATCTTGACGCCCTCGGGCAGGTCGACGTCGTAGTAGAAGCCGTTGTCGGTCGCGGGACCGTAGGCAAAGTCGGCCTGGGGGTACAGGCGCTTGATGGCCTGCGCCATGATGTGCGCGGCGGAGTGGCGGATGACGTGCGTGACCTCGTCCTGCGGGAGCTCGGCCACCGAACCGTCATTGTAGAGTGCCTTCATGGGTATGTTTTCTCCTCTCGGATGCCTGATGCAAGTGCGTGCGATGCGCTCGGCGTTTTAACTTGCATCATTATAGGCAGGTTGCCTTGGTATACAAGCGCCCGCCGCACCTTAATGGCACGGCGGGCGATTTTCTACGCATGCTTCATCGTGTGGGGCGGGGCTGCGGGGCGCGCGGGGCTGCGGGGCGCGCGTGGCTTGCGGCGTGCCCGTGACGCGTGGCGGTTGCGCGGGACGCGCGGTGCCCGTGGCTTGCGGCCGGCCCGGCGATGGATGCGTTACTGGATGCGAGTTCGGCAGTAGGGGCAGACCTTCCAGTGCGCATCGAGCGGGCGATGGCAGCTGGGGCACACGTTGCGAACCTGCGTATCGCACACCGGGCAGACGACGAAATCCTTCTCGATGGGCGCGCCGCACTGCGGGCAGGTGCCGTACTGGGCAAGCTGGCGCTCGCGCAGGGCCATGTCCAGCTCCTGCTCCTCGCGGTCGGACGCATAGGAGTGCGGGCGCAGGACCAGGTAGGCAATGAGGCCTACAAACGGGATGAGGGCGATGATGCCCCATGCCACGTAGGCGCTGGCGCCGCGGCGGCGAGCGTCGATGAACACATAGACGACCGACAGCACATACAGGGCGATGATAAAGCCAACGAAGGCATAGACGACGCCCATAAGCTGCGGCGACATGAGCTCGGAGATGTACTTGGACATTACGGATACCTTTCGGATTATTTACAGTCCGGTCAAGTTTACCACGGGGTTTGTTTATATGGGACCACGGCTAGACGCGGGGCTGGCGCGGACACAAACATCTCAATCTGTAACATCTGGGACCAAAACCTTCCCTTTGTTGTTACAAATCGAGACATTCAAAATCCGCCGGAAGGTTTGTCTTGATCTGTAACATCTGGAACCCAAATCCTCGTCTAACTGTTACAGATCGAGACGAACGTTTGCCGTAGCTGTCGGCAGACGAGGCCAACATCCGTGCCGGGTCTCACCTCGTCTGCCGTTGGCGGGTGTTGCGGGGCTGTTCGCCGCATTGCCGCCGCGCTGGGGGCGTGCAGACCGTAGGATAGTCTTATTGACAGCCTGTCAACTTATCTGGGAGGCACCGTGGCAGAAACGTTTGATATCGCAATTGTGGGCGCGGGCATTACCGGGTGTGCCATCGCGCGGCAGCTCGCGCGATTTGACCTGTCCATTTGCGTGGTCGAGGCGGCCAACGATGTCGCCCTAGGCGCATCGAAGGCCAACGGCGGCCTGGTACACGCCGGCTACGATCCGTCGCCGGGCACCGTAAAGGCGCAGGTCAACGCCCGCGGCTGCGAGCTATATGGCACGTGGGCCCAGGAACTGGGCTTTTTGTTTTGCCGCACCGGATCCATGGTGCTGGGATTTAGCGACGAGGACCGTGCGCAACTGGAGAAGCTGCGCCAGAATGGCATAGCCAACGGCGTTCCCGAGCTGTCGATTATCGGCCCCGAGCGCATCCACGAGCTGGAACCGCGCGCGAGTGCCCTGGCCACGTGCGCGCTATGGTGCCCCTCGACTGGCTTTGTCGATCCCTTTGAGGTCGCCATTGCCGCGCTGGAGAACGCCGTCGCCAACGGCGTGACATTTATGCGGTCTGCGCCGGTGGAAGCGATTGAGGTTGCTGGCGGCGAGGCTACCGACGGGGCTGTGCGCTTTACGCTGGCGACGCCCGCCGGAGAGGTGCGCTGTCGCTACCTGATCAACGCCGCGGGCAACGGCGCCGCGGACATCTCGCATATGGCGGGCGCCGAAGAGTTTCAGATGGTCTGGCGCCAGGGCAACATCGTGGTGCTGGACAAGGAGCCGCGGGCGCTCATGCCGCTCTACCCCGTTCCCACGCCGGTGTCCAAGGGCGTTATCGTCACGGGAACCGTGCACGGCAACACCGTGATTACCGCGACGGCCGCCGTGCGCGAGCCGGGCGACACGCAGACCTATGCGAGCGATGTAAACGCGCTCCTGAACGGCGCGCGCAAGCTGGTGCCCGACCTGGAGACGCACCGCGTGGTGCGTGCGTTTGCCGGCGGGCGTCCGGTCATTCGGGGAACGAACGACTTCTTTATTGGACAGTCGGCCGTGGTGCCGGGGCTCTTCCAAGCGGCGGGCATTCAGTCCCCAGGCGTGGCGAGCGCGCCTGCCATTGCCGAGCGTATAGAACTTGTGATGCGTGAGTCGGGCGTGGAGCTGCGCGAGCGGGCGGACTGGAATCCAATTCGCCGCGAGCCGGACGACTTTGACCGCGCACCGCTGGCGCGCAAGGAGGAGCTGATCGAGTCCGACCCCGCGTGGGGGCAGATCGTCTGCCGCTGCGAGACGGTGCCCGAGGCCGAGATAGTGGCCGCGATCCGACGCCACCCGGGCGCGGTTTCGGTCGAGGGCGTCAAGCGCCGCTGCCGAGCCGGCATGGGTCGGTGCCAAAGCGGCTTTTGCCAGAGCCGCGTGGTGGCGATCCTGGCGCGCGAGCTGGGCTGCGACCCCAGCGAAGTGCTGTTGGAAGATGCCGGATCTTGGTTGGTCGAGGGACCGCTGAAGGGGGTGCGCCAGAATGGCGACGTTTGATATGCGCGACGAACGCGCGGAGGCGAGCGCCGTGGCAACGCAAGTCTTCGACGTGGTCGTTATCGGCGGCGGACCTGCCGGCATGGCGGCCGCGCTGGCCGCTCATAAGGCCGGAGCGCGCGTGGCCATCGTGGAGCGCGAGCAGCATCTGGGCGGCATCCTGCGCCAGTGCATCCACCCCGGCTTTGGCCTGTCGCACTTTAAACAGGAGCTCACCGGTCCCGAGTACGCGCAGCGCTTTATCGACCAGGTGCACGCAACCGACATTGCGCTGTTCCTGAACAGCATGGTGCTTGGGATTGATTCAGGCGAGCCTGCGGAAGACACCGCGGTCCATACCGTCACGCTCATGAGCCGCGCCGGCATGCTGCAGCTCACCGGGCACGCCGTCGTTCTTGCCATGGGATGTCGCGAGCGCACCCGCAGCGAGATCAAGATTCCCGGCAGCCGCCCTGCCGGCGTGTTTACGGCCGGCTTGGCGCAGCGATACATCAATATCGAAAACCTCAAACCCGGCTCGCGCGCCGTCATCTTGGGTTCGGGCGATATCGGACTCATCATGGCACGTCGCTGCACGCTCGAGGGGATTTCGGTCGAGGGCGTGTACGAGCTCATGCCGTACGCCAACGGTCTGCGCCGCAACGTTAAGAACTGTCTGGACGACTTTGGCATTCCGCTGCATCTGTCTACCACGGTCACGCGCGTGATCGGGCACGACCGCGTGGAAGCCGTCGAGGTAAGCCAGGTCGACGAGCGCCTGGCGCCCATTCCGGGGACCGAGCGCGTTGTTCCGTGTGACACACTGCTGCTTTCGGTGGGCTTAATTCCCGAGAACGAGCTTTCGGTTGCTGCAGGCGTGGAGCTTGACCCGCGCACGCGCGGCGCCGTGGTGGACCAGAGCCTGCAGACGGGCGTGCCGGGCATCTTTGCCTGTGGCAACGTTCTGCACGTGCACGACCTGGCCGACAACGTGACGACCGAGTCCGAGCGCGCCGGTGCAGCCGCGGCGGCGTACGCGCTGGGTGGCGGAGCCGAAACGAACGCGGTCGCGGACACGAGCTGCGAGCTCACGGTCTCCCCTGCCGGCATTGCGGGCTACGCGCTGCCGGGACGCATTACGGCCGTGGCGCTCACCAGGCTCAACTTCCGCGTACGCCGGCCGGTCGATACCGCTCGAGTACGCATCTTGGCCAACGGCGAAGAAGTGTTTGCGGGCAAAGTCCGCGCGTTTAAACCGAGCGTCATGGAAAGCTTCCCGCTGCCGGCTAAGGTGATTCAACGCGCACTCGACCTGGGTGCCAGCGAAATCGTCCTGTCCGTCGATCCCGTTGAGGAGGCATAGCTCATGAGTACGAATGTGACCGAGACGCTGCAGTTCAACTGCACCACCTGCCCATCCGAGTGCCTCCTGACCGTAGAGGTGGAGCACGACGCCAATGGCACCGTGGTGGAAGTGCGCTCCGTAACCGGTAACAACTGCCCGCGCGGCGATACGTTCGCACATCAGGAGCTCACCTGCCCCATGCGCGTGCTCACAACGACCGTGGCCGTCTCCGGCGGCGACGAAGCCCTACTCCCCGTCCGCACGGCCGAAGCCATCCCGCTAGAACTCCACGCCCAGGCCATGGACCTCATCCGCGGCGTGGTCGTCGAGGCCCCCATCCGCATGGGCGACATCGTTCTGAAGAACCTCCTCAACACCAACATCGACCTCATCGCCAGCATGGACATCGACCGAGCCTAAGTAGCTCATTTGGGACGGGCTCTTTTAGCTGCTTTTGCAAGGAGTGTCCCCAGGTGCCGGCATAAAAGGAACGTCCCTATGTGCCGGGCTTGGGATACCATGGTGGCACCCTAGCGAAAGGATGTTTCATGGCACATGTCGATGACCAGCGCGTGGCGCGTGTGCTCGATGCGCTCGAGGCTCAGCACCCCGGCGCACAGCTGCTCGTAAACGACCCGTGGTCGATCTATTACCTGACCGGCTTTTATGCCGATATGTTCGAGCGCTTTTGCGGCGTGCTACTCGCGCGCAATGCCGAGCCAGTGATCTTGGTCAACGCGCTGCATCAGCTGCCCGAGTATGACAATGCCCGCGTCGCCTATCACACCGATACCGATATCGTGACCGATGCCATCGCTCGCGAGATCGATCCGACCAAGCCGCTTGGCATCGACACTGTCATGCGTTCTGGCTTCTTAATGCCCCTCATGGAACGCCAGGCCGCAAGCGAGTTTTTCCTGGGTGACTTTGCCGTCACCGCCGCACGCACCTACAAAGACGCTACCGAGCAGGAGCTTATGCGCGCGTCCTCGGCCGCCAACGACGCCGTGATGGCCGACGCCATCAAGCTCGTCCACGAGGGTGTAACGGAGCGCGAGATTGCCGACCAGATGCTCAATCTGTATCGCAAGCACGGCTGCGAGGGCTTTAGCTTTCCGCCCATCGTGAGCTTTGGCGCCAACGCCGGCGACCCGCATCACGAGCCCGACGATACCGAGCTTAAACGCGGCGACGCGGTGCTGTTCGACATTGGCGGACGCCATCGCAACTACTGCTCGGACATGACGCGCACGTTCTTTTGGGGCGAGCCGGACGAGGAGACGGCGCACATCTACGATATCGTGCGCCGCGCCAACGAGGCCGCCGAGGCGCTCATCGCACCGGGCGTGCGCATGTGCGACCTGGACCGTGCCGCGCGCGACGTGATTGAGGACGCGGGCTACGGCGAATACTTTACGCATCGCCTGGGTCACTCGATCGGCCTGCAGGACCACGAGCCGGGCGACGTCTCGCTCGTCAACGAGCAGGTCGTAGAGCCGGGCATGACGTTCTCCATCGAACCGGGCATCTACCTCCCCGACCGCACCGGCGTCCGCATCGAGGACCTGGCCCTGGTGACCGAGAACGGCGTCGAGATTCTCAACGCCCACCCCCACGATCCGGTCCGCCTAGACTAGCCAATGTGCCAAAGGGACAGCCCCGTTGGCACCTTCCGATTAGCTGCGCCACGAAAACGGCCTATCTACTACGTTAAACTCGCATGGGTCGACCATGCGGGTCTTTTTTAAAAAATGGCAAGCCCTTTACCTGCGATTTTGATTTCGCAATTCTCGGTATGGTCGAGGGTTACCGGTCAAACGTAGTAAATAGGCCCATTTCGTGGCAAGCGAGTCAACTCGGGGCACAGGGCAGCCAAAAAGCCCCGTCCCAAATTGACTGCTTTTGAGTTGCGGTGATATACGGACTGTTTGAGGCTCCTGGCTTGTAAAACAGTCCGCATTTCACCGCAACCGCTGAGGGGATGGGTTAGCGCAGCAGGCCGGCTACTTCGCCGGCTAGGGTGATGGTGCCGGCGGCTACGAAGGACTCGCCCGCGGCATCGAAGGCAGCGAGGGCCTCGGGCACGCTCGGATATACGCCCGCGAGCTTGTCGGCGTCCACCAGGGAGACAAGCTCCTGTGCGGGCAAGGCGCGATCGGAATCGGTCTGGGTTACGACCACGCGGGGGAACGCCGGAACCAGAACGTCAACGATACCCGCCACGTCCTTATCGGCCAGCGCGGCACACAGCAGCGTGGGGCGATTCTCCACGCATGGATCGATCTCGTCCAGCGCGCTCACAAAGTTCTCGCAGCTCTGAGGGTTATGGCAGGCGTCGATCAACTTGAGCGGATCAGTTCCCAGTACGTCAAAACGACCCGGCGTGGGGCAGCCCATAAGCGAAGCGTCGAGCGCATCGTGGTCGAGCTCGCGGCCCAGATACCCCTCACACAGCATAATCGCACACGCAGCATTCTGCGGCTGATACGCCGGCTTGACCATACTCGACGTATAGATCGCGCGCGGCGTGGTGCAGCTAAACTCCACCGTATCACCCACGTATTCCGGAAGTTTGGTCGTCGTATGGCTCACCACGAGCGGCACAACGCCACACTCGCGACAACGCGCATCCATCACGCGTTGAACGCTCGCCTCATGCGTACCCTCGCCCAAAACGACCAAACGCCCAGGCTTAATAACCGCAGCCTTCTCCCCCGCAATAGCCTCAAGTGTGTCGCCCAAAATACGAATATGGTCGAGCCCAATGCCCGTAATGGCCACGGCGACGGGATCGGTCGCACTCGTAGCGTCCCAACGACCGCCCATGCCGACCTCGAGCACAGCAACGTCCACCGCAGCCTCGGCAAACACCACCAGTGCGGCAGCCGTCAGAAGGTCAAACGGCGTAATGGCGTACGCGCGTTCCCCCGCCGCTACACGACGAGCATTCACGCGATGTCCCGCCTCAACAGCCGCCGAAACGCCACGGGCAAACGCCTCATCGCTCACAACGCGCCCATCGACCTCCATGCGCTCGGGATAGCGCACAAGCTGCGGCGATGTATACAGCGCGATCTTGAGCCCCTCACCGCGAAGAATGGCAGCCGAAAAACGCGTAGTCGAAGTCTTGCCATTGGTACCGGCAACCTGAATGCAATCGAAATACTCATCCGGACGCCCCAGCTCATCGAGCATATCGACAACCGTCTCAAGCAGAGGCCCAGCATCCCCAGAAATCCGCCCCGTATCAGCAGCAAGCCCCACAGCCTCACCAAACGAAAGCAACTCAAACGAGAACGGCACAGAATACGACCCAGAACGCTTAGCCATAACCCAAGTCTCCAATTACAGAAAAAGAGGCCCACCAAAAAGAATGAGCCCCTCGCGTTGACAATATCAGCCTTTATCCGCTTGCAGCAAAATCAAGGGCACAACCCAGTGGCCCTGCCAGGCAGCGGACGACCACGTAACCGCTATGGGAGCGGTTTGGGGCTTTGCTCGATACAAGTTCCGCACGAGCCGAAGGCCACTTAATGTGGCCTTCGTGCGAGCAGGACTGTCCGCAGTAGCGAGCAAAGCCCCAAACCGCGTCCCCCAGTACCGCTTACGAGAAGTCAGCAACCTGAGCAGTCAGCGCCGCCAGGATCTCCTTGAGCTCAGCTGCACGGTCCCTCTTCTTCTGGACCACCGCGGGCGCGGCCTTGGCCACAAAGCCCTCGTTGGCCAGCGTCTTCTCGCAGCCAGCGAGCTCCTTCTGGGCCGCGGCGATCTCCTTCTCCAGGCGTGCCTTCTCGGCCGAAAGGTCAACCTTGCCCTCGAGCACCACAAAGACCTCGACGCCGCTGTCAACAACGGCGATGCTCGCGGCAGGCTTCTCAACGTCGGTACCCATGACCAGCGAGGCGGTGTTGGACAGCGGCTCAATCGTGGAGCGCAGGCTCTCAAGCTTCTCGATGTCCTCGGCACCGGCGCGCACGACCACATCGAGCTCGGCCTTGGGGCTCAAGCGATAACGCGAACGCGTGGCGCGGGCGGCAGACACGACGGCGCGGCACAACTCAAACGCACGCTCGGCATCCTCGTCAACATACTTGGCGTAGTCGGCGGGCTCGGGCCACTTGGCGATCATGAGCGCCTCGGCGCGGTTCACGTTACCCTCGGCGTCCAGGTCGAGCACGCTCGCCGGCATGTTGTCCCAGATCTCCTCGGTAACAAACGGCATGAGCGGGTGCATCAGGCGAATGGAGGTGTCGAGCACAAAGATCAGGTTGCGCTGGGCCTGCAGACGGCCCTCGCCCTTCAGGCGGGCCTTGGTGACCTCGACGTACCAGTCGCAGACCTCGTTCCAGAAGAACTGCTGCACGCCGCGGGCCATGTCGCCAAAGGTGTAGTTCTCGATGCCCTCGGTGACCATCTTCACGGCCTTGGCCAGGCGGCTGAACATCCAGGCGTCAGCCGGCGTCTCCACGACGGGCTCGCCGGGCGTGTAGCCCTCCATGTTCATGAGGAGGAAGCGGCTGGCGTTCCAGATCTTGGTCACAAAGCTCTTGGCCTGGTCGGTACGCGGGCTGTCGATGAGCTTCTTGGTCTTCTTGTCGATGTTCGCGTCAAACTTGACGTCCTGGTTGTTGGTGCACAGCGTGAGCAGGTTGAAGCGCATGGCGTCGGCGCCGTACATGCCAATGAGGTCCATGGGATCAACACCGTTGCCCTTGGACTTGGACATGCGGCTGCCGTCCTTGGCCAGAATCGTCGGGTAGATGACGACGTCCTTAAACGGCACCTCGTCCAGGAAGTACAGCGAACTCATGACCATGCGGGCGACCCACAGCGCGATGATGTCGCGTGCGGTGACGAGCGCCGTCGTGGGGTGATGGCCCTCGAGCAGCTCCGGCTTTTGCGGCCAGCCCTGCGTGGCGAAGGTCCACAGCTGCGAGCTGAACCAAGTGTCCAGCACGTTCTCGTCCTGATGCACGTGATGGCCGCCACACTTGGGGCACACGTCGGTGTCCTCGGTGAGGGCGTCCTCCCAGCCGCAGTCCTCGCAGTAGAACACGGGGATGCGGTGGCCCCACCACAGCTGACGGCTGATGCACCAGTCCTTAAGGTTCTCCATCCAAGTGGTGTAGGTCTGCGTCCAGCGCGCGGGGTGGAAGGTGACCTTGCCGGAATTGACGGCGTCGAGCGCCGGCCCCTTGAGCTTATCGACGGCCACAAACCACTGCTCGGACAGCCACGGCTCCAGCGCGGCGTCGCAACGGTAGCAGTGCATGACGGAGTGGTCGTGCTCCTCGACGTGGTCGAGCAGGCCGTGCTCCTCAAACCACTTGATGACGGCCTCGCGGCACTCGTCGCGGTTCATGCCGGTAAACTCGCCGTAGCCCTCGACGACCACCGCGTGCTCATCAAAGATATTGATCTGCGGCAGGTCGTGAGCCTGACCCATGGCGTAATCGTTGGGGTCGTGGGCCGGGGTGACCTTGACAAAACCGGAACCAAAGTTGGCGTCGACATGCCAATCCTCAAAGATGGGAATCTCGCGGTCGACGATGGGGAGCTTGACGGTCTTACCCACGAAGGCGGCCTTCTCGGGATCCTTCGGGGAGACGGCGACGCCCGTATCGCCGAGCATGGTCTCGGGGCGCGTGGTGGCGACGACGATGTAGTCCTGGCCGTTAACCGGCTCGGTCAGCGGGTAGCGCAGGTGCCACAGGTGGCCCTTCTCGTCCTTGTACTCGGCCTCGTCGTCCGAGATAGCGGTGGTGCAGTTGGGACACCAGTTGACGATGCGCTTGCCGCGATAGATCAGGCCGTCGTGGTACCAGTCGCAGAAGACCTTACGCACGGCCTGGGCGTAATCCTCGTCCATGGTGAAGCGCTCGTTATCGAAGTCGACGGAGCAGCCCATGCGCTTGATCTGCTCGACGATGATGCCGCCGTACTCGTGGGTCCAATCCCAGCAGGCGTCGACAAACTTGTCGCGACCGATCTCCAGGCGGCTGATGCCCTCGCTCTTGAGCTTCTTGTCGACCTTGGTCTGCGTGGCGATACCGGCGTGATCGGTACCGAGCACCCAGCGCGTAGACTTGCCGCGCATGCGAGCCATACGGATGATGGCGTCCTGGATGGAGTCGTCGGTGGCGTGACCCATGTGGAGCTTGCCGGTCACGTTGGGAGGCGGAATGGTGACGGTGCAGTCGCCCACGCCCTCACGGCGCTTGTAGTAGCCGCCGTCGAGCCACTTCTGCAGAATCGCCGGCTCGTTGGTCGACGGATCGTAGTTCTTGGGCATCTCTTCCATATATCTCTCCCTGTCCCGCCGGCGTGTCCGCCTGCTTGGTTTTCGCTCGGTCAGGTCCTGGCTCGCACGAAGAGCACATTTAGTGCTCTTCGGCTCGTGCGGAATCTACGAAAACCAAGCAGGCGGACACGCCTTAGGTATCGATTACTTCAGTCTGAAGGTACTAGCTAAACAATCTCACAGAATAGCACAGGCATACCTGCCGAATAGGGACAGGTTTATTCTGGTAGGTTTTATCAGGGGAAACGACAGTTGCCCATATAAAACCGACCAAAATAAACCTGTCCCTAAATAGCAGGTCCCGCGGTGGTTGCCGCGGGACCTGGATTCAAGCTATTTAGCCGTAGATGCGTTGGGGCTGTTCTTCGCCCTTAACCGCCGCTTCGGTCACGATGACCTTGGCGACACCCTCCTCGCTGGGGAGGTCGAACATCGTCTGCTGAAGCACGTCTTCGCAGATGGCACGCAGGCCGCGGGCGCCGGTCTTGCGGGCGAGCGCCATACGGGCGATCTCGTGCAGAGCTTCGTCCTCAAACTCCAGCTCAACGTCCTCGAGCTGGAACATCTTGCGGTATTGACGCACCACGGCGTTCTTGGGCTCGGTCAGGATCGACACCAAGTCGTCCTCGTCGAGCGCCTGCGTCTGGGTGACGACGGGCGTACGGCCCACGAACTCGGGGATCATGCCAAAGGCGTTGAGGTCCTGCGGGAGCACCTGGCGCAGCAGGTCGTTCTCGTCGACCGAGGTGGGGCCGGCGATCTCGGAGTTAAAGCCTACGCCCTTGTTGCCAACGCGGTCGGCGATAATCTTATCCAAACCCACAAAAGCACCGCCGCAGATGAACAGGATGTTAGTCGTGTCGATCTGAAGCAGCTCCTGTTGGGGATGCTTGCGGCCGCCGGTGGGCGGAACGCTGGCCACCGTGCCCTCAAGAATCTTAAGCAGCGCCTGCTGAACGCCCTCGCCCGAGACATCACGGGTAATGGAGAGGTTCTCGGCCTTGCGGGCGATCTTGTCGATCTCGTCAACGTAGATAATGCCCACCTGAGCGCGCTCAATGTCGCCATCGGCAGCATTGATGAGCTTAAGTAGGATGTTCTCCACGTCCTCGCCCACATAGCCGGCCTCGGTGAGCGCGGTGGCATCGGCGATAGCAAACGGCACCTCAAGAATGCGCGCGAGCGTCTGGGCCAGCAGGGTCTTACCGGTACCGGTGGGACCGAGCAGCAGGATGTTGGACTTGGCGAGCTCTACCTCGTCCATATCGTCATCGAACTGCGAGCCCATGTCGTCATCAAAGGCAGACACCGCAGCGCCGCCCTCAATCACGCGGCGATAGTGGTTGTACACGGCCACCGACATGGCGCGCTTGGCGTCCTCCTGGCCCATAACATAGGCCGAAAGCTCGTCATAGATCTCGTGCGGCGTCGGCACGTGCGTGATGACCTGACGGTCGTCCTCGAGCTCAAAGCCCTCGGCCTCGGGGTCAACGGCAGGCTGGGACGCAGCCTGGCCGTGATCGTTGAGGAAACCCGGCAGCTTGCCGTTGCGGGCGGCGTCCATAAAGTCCGAAGCCAGCGACTCCTCAAGGATCTCGGAGCAGGCGGCAACGCACTCGTCGCAGATAAAGATGTTGGTCGGACCCTTTACAAGGCGGCGAACCTGCCCCTGCTCTTTTCCGCAAAAGGAGCAGCGGATGGGGTTGCCATTCTCGTCAAAGTTGTCCTGCATGTTTCCTGCCATCCTAGGCGTCCTTCGCGGCGAGATCGCGCGAGGTGACGATACGGTCGATCAGGCCGTAGTCGAGGGCCTCGGCAGCGGTCAGGTAGTTGTCGCGCTCGGTGTCGGCCTGGACCTTCTCGATCGGCTGGCCCGAGGCATCGGACAGGATCTGGTTGAGCTCGCGGCGGGTCTTCTTGATCTCCTCGGCCACGATCTCGATCTCGGTCTGCTGACCCTGGGCACCGCCGCTGGGCTGGTGAATCATGACCTTGGAGTGCGGCAGGCAGAAGCGCTTGCCCTTGGCGCCGGCCGAAAGCAGCACGGCGGCCATAGACGCGGCCATACCGACGCAAATGGTGGAGACCTGCGGCTTGATAAAGTTCATGGTGTCCAGAATCGCCAGGCCGGAGTAGACCTCGCCACCGGGGGAATTGATGTAGAGCGAGATATCCTTCTCGGCATCCTGGCTCTCAAGATGCAGCAGCTGGGCAACGACCAGGTTGGCGCTGACGGAGTTGATCTCCTCGCCCAAGAAGATGATGCGGTCGTTGAGCAGGCGCGAATAGATATCGTAGCTGCGCTCGCCGCGCGGTGTCTGCTCGATAACGTATGGCACGAGGGCGGAATCGAACTTAGCGATCATACGCATCTCCATTTCTCTCTTGCGGACCAAATTGGTTCTAGATAAACGTACGGTGCCCGCATGCTATGCATTGGCTGGCACCGTACGAAGCAACCGGATAACCGGTGTATAACTTTACCCCATCACGGGCACACGCATGCGCTCGTGGGCAATGTGGCGAGAATTACTCGGCGTCCTTGGCGGTCTCGTCGACCTCGGTCACCTTGGCGTTCTCGACCAGGTGGTCGACGACCTTGGAGCGACGGATGGACTCGCGGACGGCAGGCATGCGGCCATCGGCGATGAACTCGGCCTTGGAAGCCTCGACGTCCTTGACGCCGGCCTTCTCGAACTCGGCGTTGATGTCGTCCTCGGTGACCTCGATCTTGAGCTCGCGGGCGAGGGCGTCGAGAGCCAGGGACTCACGGGCAACGTCGTTGGCCTGCTTGTGCAGGTCGCCGATGAACTGCTCCATGGTCAGGCCAGAAGCGGGCAGCCAGGTGTCCAGGGTCATGCCGCGGGCAGCGAGGTTGGACAGGAAGTTCTGGCCAAGCTCCTCAAAGACGGACTGCTCGTAGTCGGCGTCCATCTCGTCGAGCTGCAGGCGCTCGGCGAGAGCGGAGACGCAACGGTTCTCCTTCTCGGCCGGGAGGCGGGAAGCCTTGTCCTGCTCGATCTCGATCTTGATGGCGTCGCGCATGGCGTCGATGCTGTCGAAGCCAAAGTCGGACTTGACGAGCTCGTCGGTGAGCTCGGGGGTGTTGCGGACCTTGATGCCCTTGACGGTGACCTCGACGGTGTGGGTCTCGGCCTCCTCGCCCTCCTCGACCTCGTCGGTCCAGGTGACGGTCTTGACGTCGTCGACGTTAGCGCCCATCAGGGCCTCGTTGAACTCGGCGGGGTTGCTGTCGCTGCCGGCGATGAGCATGCGGCCCTCGGCAGCGAAGTTGTCGGCGTTCTCGACGGCCTTGAGGTCGACGGTCACGTAGTCGTCAGCCTCGACGGCACGACCCTCAACGTCCTCGAAGGTGGCACGGTAGTTGAGGAGCATCTCGACCTGGTTGTTGATCTCGGACTCGGTGACCTCCGCGGGAGGCATCTCGATCTCGACGGCGTCGAAGGAGGAGAGCTCGGCAGCAGGACGCAGGGAGAACTCGACGGTGTAGGTGTAGTCCTCATGATCCTTGGCGAGGTCGAGCTCCTTGTAGTCACCGTTCTTGGTGGGGACGATGTCCAGCTCGTTGAGGACAGCGGGCTCGTTGGCGGCGATCAGGTCGTTGGTAGCCTGGGCGAGGGTAGCCTCGGCACCCAGGGCGGAATCGATGACCGGACGGGGAGCCTTGCCGGCGCGGAAGCCCGGGAAACGGTACTTCTTGGCGGTGTCCTTGTAGGCCTTCTTGATCGCGGCGTCGACGTCGGCGGCCGGGATGGTGACCGTAGCGGTGAGCCTGGCGTCCTTGACGTCAGAAGCGGTGATGTTCAACACGTTCCTCCTCATACTGCCCAGCTTATCTGAGGTGCTGGTACCTTTATGCAACAAAGAGTCGCGACGGCGGGAGCCGACGCAGATGCGTTGGTGCGGGCGAAAGGACTCGAACCTTCACGGGAATCCCACCAGAACCTAAATCTGGCGCGTCTACCAATTCCGCCACGCCCGCATGAGCGCACAGACTAGGAATGATAGCAGATACGAACGGCAAGCGCACGCACACCTTTTACAGGCTCACGACCTCACCACGAGTGCAAAAGGCGGGGCGAGTTGCCCCACCCCGCCAATTACGACTTATTCGCTGACCCGCTACTCCCCCAGCAGGGCCTTCTCGGGCGTGATGGGCAGCGAGCGGACCTGGTGGCCGGTGGCGTGTGCCACGGCCGAGGCCACGGCGGCGAGCGGCGTGTTGATGACGACCTCGCCGATCGATTTGGCGCCAAACGGGCCCGTCGGCTCATAGCTCGGCTCAAAGGCCACGCGGATGCTGCCGATATCCAGGCGCGTGGGCAGCTTGTAGCTCATAAAGTTGCCGGTACGCAGACGGCCGCGGTCGTCGTGCTCGACAATCTCGTAGAGCGCGTGACCGATACCCTGGGCAATGCCGCCCTCGGCCTGGACGCGCGCGAGCGCCTCGTTGATCACGGTGCCGCAGTCGACGGCCGCGGCGTAATCCACCACGGTCACCTTGCCGGTTGCCTTGTCGACCTCGACCTCGGCAATGCCGGCCATAAACGGCGGGGGCGAAACGGGCAGGCTGGCAGAGGCATGCGAGGTCAGCGCGTCGCCGCCCTCGATGTTCTTAACGCACAGGTTGGCAAAGTCGCGCAGCGTGAGGTAGCGACCGCGCTCGCGGGCGGCGCGCTCGTCGGACAGGCGCACGTACTGGCCATCAAAGACCACATCGGCGGCATCCACGTCCCACATCTGGGCGGCCTTGGCGCAAATCTTCTTGCGCAGCTCGGTCGCGGCATTCTTGGCGGCCAGGCCCGTCACGTACGTACCCGAGCTCGCGTACGAGCCGGCGTCGAAGGGCGATACATCGGTATCCACGCCACGAACCACAATGAGAGAGCTCTCCACACCCAGCTCCTCGGCGGCAATCTGCGCCAGGATCGTGTCGACGCCCATGCCGTTATCGGTGGCGCCGGTACCGATGGTAATGAAGCCGTCCTCTTCCAGGCGCATGTCGATGCCGGCGATGTCCACGTTGGAAATACCCGAGCCCTGCATGGTGAGCGCGCAGCCCAGGGCGCGCACGCGGTCGCCCAGGTCCACGGCCAGCGGCTTGTCGCGCCAACCGATCATGTCCATCGCGCGCAGCAGGCAGCGGTCGAGCGCGCAGGCGTTGAGCTTTTCGTTGTAGTACTGCGGCATGACCTCGCCCTCGCGCACGATGTTCTTAAGGCGCAGGTCGGCGGGGTCCATGTGCAGCATGTCGGCGAGCTCGTTGACGGCACTCTCCACGGCAAACTGGCCCTGGGTGGCACCGTAGCCGCGATACGCGCCGCCGCGGTTGGTGTTGGTGTAGACGGCGTCCCACCTAAAGCGGCTCGCCTTCACATGGTTGTAGATGGGCAGGCTCTTATGGCCCGAAAGCCCGATCGTCGTGGTGGCGTGCTCGCCGTACGCGCCCGCGTTGGACAGCGTGTGCAAGTCGATGGCCGTGATGGTGCCGTCGTTCATGGCGCCCAGCTTAACGGTCATCTGCATCTGGTGGCGCGAGTTACCCGCGGTGATAGTCTCCTCGCGGGTGTAGCAGCAGTAGCTCGGACGGCCAGTCTGCTGGGTCACGAACGCAACGAAGATCTCGCAGCAGCCCGTCTGCTTGGAGCCAAAGCCGCCGCCGATGCGCGGTTTAATGACCTGCACCTGCGACTGCGGAATGTCGAGCGACTGCGCGACCATGCGGCGCACGTGGAAGGGCACCTGCGTGGAGGTGGTCACCGAGATGCGGCCGAACGCGTCGGTCGTCGCGAAGGCACGGAAGGTCTCCATGGGCGCAGTCTGCGTGGCCTGGCTAGTGTAGGTGCGGGTGAAGACGATGTCGCTCTGGGCAAACGCCTCGTCAAGGTCGCCATAATCGCTGGTACCGCTGCACACCAGGTTGCGAGCAACGTCGCCGCCCTGCGGGAACATAAAGGTCACGTCGCCCTCGGGGTGAACCACGATGTCGTTATCGAGTGCCTGGGTAAAGTCGAGCAAGGGCTCGAGCACCTCATAGTCGACCTTGATGAGCTTGAGCGCCTTGTCGGCGGCCTCCTCGGTCTCGGCAGCGACGATCGCCACCTCCTCGTTTTGGTAACGCACGAGGTTCTCGAGAATCAGGCGGTCGTAGGGACTCGGCTGCGGATAGCTCTGGCCGGCGATGGTAAAGCGGCGCTTGGGCACATCCTCGTAGGTGTAAACGCCCACCACGCCGGGCACCTTCAGGGCGCGCGACGTATCGATGGAGCGGATCTTGGCGCGCGCATACGGGCTGCGCTTGAGCTTAACGATGAGCGCACCGGCGGGCACCATATCGCCCGTGTAGACGGGACGGCCCTCAAGCAGGGCCTTCGAGTCCTTCTTGGGCTGCTTGTGGGTAATCTGCTTGTAGGAGACGCCGTCAGAGCTGGTGTCGTTGACCGGCAGCTCGGGCATCTCGAAGCCCACCTGCACGCCGGACTCGTTAAGGAAGCGGACGATGGCGCGCAGCTGGCTCTCGTAGCCGCTGCAGCGGCAGAGGTTGCCGGCGAGCTGGCGCGAGAGTTCCTCGCGCGTAGCGACGAGGCTCGGGTCCTCCTTGGCGGCGCGGGCGAGCGCCAGCACGTTCATGATGAGGCCGGGGGCGCAAAAACCGCACTGCTCAGCGCCTTCGGCAGCCATCGCGCGGGCGAGTGCCTCGGATTCGGCCTTAAGGCCCTCAAGCGTGGTGATGGTGTGGCCCTCTACACGGGCGGCGGGAACCGAGCAGCTCAGCACCGGGTCGCCGTCGAGCCACACCGTGCACAGACCGCAGTTGGTGGTCTCGCAGGCGCAGCGCACCGACGCGCAGCCCTGCTCACGCAAAAGCGAAAAGAGCATGGTGTCGGGGGCAATCTGAACCTTGACCTTGCGGCCGTTGAGCGTAAAGGAAAGATCGATGAGTTTGGCAGCCATTAGCGCACCTCGCTAGAATCGACGCCGGGCACGCGGCGGCAGGAATACTCGTCCGTGGCAAACTTAGGAATCTGCACGCCCTCGAGCTCGCGGGCAAGCGCGGCCGAAAGCTCGATGCCGGCGGCGCGGCGCACGGCCTGGACGGCAAGCGGTGCCGAGATGCGACGGCGGTACTCGGCCGAGCCCCACAGGTTGGTGCCGTAGCTCAGCGCGCGCACGGACGCGGCCAGGGCGCGCAGCTCGTCCTCGGAGGGCTGCTCGCCGACAAGGCCGCACGCCTCGCCCTGCAGCAGGGTCGCGCGCAGCGGACGGGCGCCCACGGTAACATGCCAGCTGTTGTCCCACCAGGCGGCGGTAACGTTTAAGGAGGGGAAGTCGGTCGCGGCCTTGCGCACGGCCTCATAGCTCGCGCGGTAGTCGTGCTTAACGACCACGACGTGCTCGATCACGTCGCGCACGTAGCCCATGTCCACGAACTCGGCGAGCGGCACGCGGCCGGCACCCGTCAGCTCAACATACGAATCGAGCGCCAAAAAGGCCGAGAGCACGTCCGAGAAACCGAAGCGACCGTAGATGCTGCCGCCCACCGTGGCGGTGTTGCGCAGCTGAACGCCCACGATGTCGTGGACGGCGAACTCAAAGACATGGTTGACAAGCGCGTTGAGCTCGGCATGGCGCTCGAGCTGGCGCAGGGTGCACATGGCACCGATGCGAAACTCGGTCTCGGTCTCCTCGATCTGATCGAGTCCGCAGGCCGAAAGGTCAATCGCCGTCGCCACACGACGCGAACCCAGGCGCATCCAGATGCCGCCGCCCACAATCCTGTTGTTGCGGTTCTTCTGCAAGAGCTCATAGGCTTCGGCCGCGTTTCCAACACGGACGTAGGTACCGAACTTGAGCACGTTCTCCCCCATCTCTTCACTTGTCCAGTACTTCTAAGTGTACCAAAGGAGGGCGCACAGCCCTCGCCACCATAGAAAAAGGCTCCCAACCGGAATGGCTGGGAGCCTTCTGCGATGCTATATCGAGCGAAGATTTAGCAGACGCCCTGGGCGAGCATGGCGTCGGCGACCTTCAGGAAGCCGGCGATGTTGGCGCCCATGACAAAGTTGCCCTCCTGGCCATACTCCTTGGCGGTGTCGTCCACGTTGTGGAACATGCCGCGCATGAGCTGCTCGAGCTTGCCGTCGACCTCCTCGAAGGTCCAGGACAGGTGCTCGGCGTTCTGGCTCATCTCGAGGCCGGACACGAGCACGCCGCCGGCGTTGGCAGCCTTACCGGGCATAAAGGCGACGCCGTTCTCCTGGAAGTAGGTCGTGGCCTCGATGGTCGTGGGCATGTTTGCGCCCTCGCCGACCACCTTGCAGCCGTTGGCGACGAGCGCCTGGGCGTCCTCGAACAGCAGCGTGTTCTCGCGAGCGCAGGGCAGCGCGATGTCGCAGGGCAGCTGCCACACGCCGCGGCCGTCGCCCTCGTGCCACACGGCGTTGGGCTTCTCGTCAACGTACATGGCGAGCGTGACGCCCTTGTCGTGGCCAGAGCGCTTCTGGTTGTAGACGTGCTCGAGCACGGAGTAGTCGATGCCGTCGGGATCCTCGACCCAGCCGTGGGTATCGGAGCAGGCCAGCACCTTGCCGCCGAGCTGGGAAACCTTCTGGACGGCGTAGATGGCAACGTTACCGGAGCCGTGAACGACGACGTTCTTGCCCTCGAAGGAGTCGCCGCGGCTCTTGAGGTACTCGTCCACAAAGTAGACCAGGCCGTAGCCAGTGGCCTCGGTACGGGCGAGCGAGCCGCCAAAGGAGAGGCCCTTGCCGGTGAGGACGCCGGTCCACTCGTTGGTCAGGCGCTTGTACTGACCGAACATGTAGGCAACCTCGCGGCCGCCAACGCCCAGGTCGCCGGCGGGAACGTCGGTGTTGGGGCCGATGTGACGATAGAGCTCGGTCATGAAGGACTGGCAGAAGTGCATGATCTCGTTGTTGGACTTGCCCTTGGGGTCAAAGTCGGAGCCGCCCTTGCCGCCGCCCATGGGAAGGGTGGTCAGGCTGTTCTTGAGGATCTGCTCCAGGCCCAGGAACTTAAGCATGCCCAGGGTGACCGTCGGATTAAAGCGCAGGCCGCCCTTGTAGGGTCCAATGGCAGAGTTGAACTCGACGCGGTAACCGCGGTTGACCTGAACCTTGCCCTGGTCGTCGACCCAGGGAACACGGAACATGACGATGCGCTCGGGCTCGACGAGGCGCTCAAGCAGGGCGGCCTCCTCGTACTCGGGGTGGGCGTCGAGCGCCGGCTGGATGGTGCCGAGGATCTCGGTCGCGGCCTGGATGAACTCAGGCTGCTCGGGATAGCGGGCCTTGAGCTCGTCGAGAACTTTCTGCGTGTAGCTCATGCTTCCTCCAATGATGGGAAAGAAAAGTGTCGGTCGCGGCACCCTATGCGCCGCGAGCTTTATCGAGTATGGATAATATCGCACTGTTGCCGCAAAGTTACGAATAAGACCGCGGGCGGATGTTTCATTTTGATTACGATGCAGGTAGATGCGTTTTTGAGCGCCTGACGTGCAAGTTGCGTGTTTCGAAGCTGTTTCCCGCACGTTTCAAAACCACCACAAAGGGGACAGGCACCTTTGTGGTGGTTTTGGCGAGATACGTTGGCGGGAACGTATGTGAATCGAACACATCCAAGACGTTTTGCACGCCTCGCAACGGTTTTGAGGACCGCGGGGCCCACCGGAGCCCATCCGTTCCCAAGCGTGGCGGTATTTTACCAAACCGAACAGCCCGCAACTGCAAGGAGGACCAGGGCAGCGATGCAAAGCCCCTAACGCAGCGATCTTAGGCCGCCGGCATCCTTGTCGAGTGCGGTAAAGCGCACGGCATCCAGGTGCTCCAAGATGCTGATCGCTCGCTTGCGCGACACACCCAAGGCCTCGCGCAATACACTCGTGGTGGTAGCGCCGCCGGCAGCCTCGATAGCCGCAAAAACAACCTCACGCGCATGGGCCTCGGCGGCGGCGGACAAGGCAACGTCGTGCTCGACCTTAACGATCGAGTGGTTGAGCGAAAGCTCGCGCAGCGCACGCGTCATGGTGTCGCGATCGAGTTGCAACTGCTGTCCCAGCTCGGGCAGCGTCGGCGCGTCGAGGCCGGCCTCATCCAGCAGGGCCACAATGCGATGGCTAGCCTCGCGCACCACGCGTAACGCCGCAGCGGCGGAATGCGAGTCGAAGACCTCGGCACCGTCGATGGCGCAGATGCCGCGCGCACAGCCCTCGAGGATGAGCGCGGAGGCGACATCTTCGCCCGCTTTCGGCCAGGCGACATGCACAACCTCGCCCGGCGTGAAACCCGTCTGCTTGGGCGCGGCCTCATGCATGGCGGCAAGCGTGTCGGCGAGCGCGGTGAGGGCGGCATCGAGCACGGCGGGGGCGGCATAGAGCTCCTCGGTCGAGTGCTCCGGATGAAGGGCGACCGCATCGCCCGACGCCACCGCGGCGAGCAGGAGCCTTACGGCCTCGGCACCGGAAAGATCGATCGCACGGGCGACATCGGCTGCCGGCACGGGCAGGCGCTGGATACCGAGCCACGCGGCGACGGTCGATGCGAGGTCGCCCGCATCGAGAGCCGCGAGAAGCGAGCGCTCAGCATCCGTGAGCTCGCGCGAGCGGCGGCACTGCGAAAGCAGCACGCGTCCGCCGCCGATAAGCACCACCGGCGAGAACGCGAGCACGATGAGGCCGTCGCCCGAGCGCACGGGAAGACGCTCCTCCAGGCGGACCTGTACGATGCGGGTCTCGCCGGCCTCAATGGGTCCCTCGCCCTCCATGAGCATGATGCGCCCGATGACCTCGGCCGTGCCCGCCATCACGTGGACGCGCGCGCCGGACTCGAAGGGCACGGGCTTGGCGCCCTCGCGCCCCAGATAGGTGAAGCGCGCGATAAGCCTAAGCGTCGAGCCCTCGGCGCTCGGTCCGCAGACGACCTCGCCGCGGGGCAGGACATCGACCCCGTCGCCCACGATGTTGAGGGCGACGCGCTGGCCGGGAAGCGCGCGCGGCGTGTCGCCGTGCACCTGAATCGCGCGCACGCGACAGCGCACGCCCGCCGGGCTCGAGACAAGCTCGTCGCCCACCATGATGGGGGCGTCGTGAAGCGTTCCCGTGACGACGGTGCCCGAGCCCTTGATGGAAAAGCAGCGGTCGATGGGCAGACGCGGGGCCAAGCCGGGGCGCTCGGAGCGCTCGGCGGATTCAGCCAGAAACGCGTCGATCGCGGCATCGATCGCCCCGCGCACGTCCTCGACGCCCTCGCCCGTGCGCGACGACACGGGGACCACGGGGGCATCGGAGAACACGGTGCCCGAAAGGAAATCCATCACATCGAGCTCGGCGAGCTCCGCCGTCTCGTCGTCGGCCAGGTCGCGCATGGTGAGCGCGACGACCATGCGCGTCACGCCCAACAACTCGAGAACGTGCACGTGCTCGCGCGTCTGCAGCATCACGCCCTCAACGGCAGAAACCACCAGCACTGCCACGTCGATGCCCGTGGCGCCCTGCACCATCGCGCGCAGGTAGTGCGCATGACCGGGCACATCGACCAGGCCGACAATCTTGCCGCTCGGCAGCGCCAACTCTCCAAAACCGAGCTCCGTGGTCATACCGCGGCGCTTCTCGACCTCCAGACGGTCGGGATTTTTTCCGGTCAGCGCCTCGATGAGGGCCGACTTTCCATGGTCAACGTGTCCCGCCGTTCCAACGACAACGGGACATTCGACAAGCTCACGCGCCGTCATCGACGCAAACCCGCCCGCACGGCATCCGTCAACGCAGACGCACACAGGTCAAGGTCGGTATCGTGCAAAAGCGTGCGGACGTCAAACAGCACCTGGTCGCGCTGCACGCGCGTCACAACCGGCGTATCGGGTTCTTGAACCATGGCGCGCTTTAGGCCATCGGCGGACAGGCGCCCATCGGCGGGACAGACGGCAACGCAAAATGTTGGGAGCTCGACGGTCGGCAGCGAGCCGCCGCCGGGGGCAGAGGCGCCCTCGACAACCTGCAATTCCACCGCCTCCTCGCACTGAGCCTCGCGAAGTTTACGCAGCATGCGGTCGCGCAGGCGCTTGGCCTGACGCTCGAGCGGAGCCGGCGCGCCGGATAGCATGTTGAGCACCGGAATCTCCCGATGTGCCGTATCGGAACCGGCCACATACAGGCGCAGGGTGGCCTCGAGGGCCGCGAGCGTGAGCTTGCCGGGGCGAAGCGCGCGCATCAGCGGATGCGAGGCACAAGTGGCAATCGCCTGGTCGCTGCCGAGAATAATGCCCGCCTGCGAAGCACCGAGTAGCTTGTCGCCCGAGCACGAGACAAGGTCAGCGCCGGCGCAAAGCGAGGCGGACGTGGACTTCTCCCCCGCATCGGCGAGCACCCCGTCTGCAAGCAAAGCACCCGAGCCTTGGTCCTCGTAAAGCAAAAGCCCGTGCTCATGCGCCAGCGCAGAAAGCTCCGCCACGGAAACCTCCTCGTGGAAGCCCTCGATGCGGTAGTTGGAAGGATGAACCTTCAGGATCATCGCCGTGTTGGGCGTGATGGCGCTTCGATAATCATCCAGATGCGTGCGGTTGGTCGAGCCCACCTCGACAAGCTTGGCGCCCGAGGCCGCCATGATGTCGGGAATGCGGAAGCTACCGCCCACCTCGACCAGCTCGCCGCGACTCACGATGACCTCTTTGCCGCACGCATGCGCGGCAAGCACCAGCAGCACCGCCGCGGCGTTATTGTTGACGACCAGGGCGTCCTGCGCCCCCGTGAGCGTGCGCAGCAGACGCGCGGCATGCTCTTTGCGGCCCCCGCGAGCGCAGGTTGAGACGTCATACTCAAGCGTGCTGTAGCCGCGAGCGACATCGGTCACCGCCCGCACCGCCGCGGGCGCGAGCGGAGCGCGGCCCAGGTTGGTGTGAATCACAACGCCCGTCGCGTTAACGGCAGGGCGCAGGGTCGGCAGCGACAGGCGGTGGCACCGCCGCTCGATAGCCAAGGCGAGCTCGCGCTTATTCCTAGCGGGGGCGCCAGAGCGAATCGCCGCGCGCTCGGCATCGAGCTCGGCGTCAATCGCCTCGCGCACCAACGTGTCGCCCGCATCGCCGGCAGCCTTCATGACCGGCCACTCGGCCAGCAGCTCGTGCACGGCGGGAATGGAGCGCAGGCGGTCGCGCACCTCGGCAGGCATGGATTCGCAGTCGCTCATGGAAAGCCCTTCGACATAATCAATAAAAAGCAGGCCCCTCTTGGTCGTCATCGGCCAAAATGTGACGACGCGAATACAAAAGGGACAGGTCCATTATGGCAGCTCGCGACAAGACGGCGAAGCGCCTCGTCCAAAACCTGCCAAAATAAACCTGTCCCTTTTTGGTCGGTTATGGGTTGGGTCCTTTAGGACTCTTTGTTGGCGTAGATAAACCAGTAGCCCAGCGCCACGATCAGGGCGCCACCTACGATATTGCCCAGCGTGGCGACCGAAAGGTTGAGCGCCAACCCGGCGGCGTTGAGGGCATCGGCGCCGGCGACATCGGCTCCATAGCCGCACGCGTGCATCACGGCACCCATGGGCAAAAAGTACTTGTTGGCAACGCAGTGCTCAAAACCGCATGACACAAAGGCGGCGATAGGCAGCAGAATACCCACGACTTTATCGACCACGGTCTTGCCGGCGGTACCGATCCATACAGCCAGGCACACAAAGATGTTGCACAGAATGCCGCGGAAGAAGATGGTGACGGCGTCAATCGAAACCTTACCGGCGGCGACACTCACCATGGTGTTGGCAACGGCCTCGCCGTTGAGCTTATAAATAGCTGCCATGTAAACCAAAAAGACAACGAACAGCGCGCCGGCAAAGTTGCCGATCCACACAACGACCCAAGCCTTGAGCATCTGGACGAGCGTGATCTTTTTGCTCTTGAGCGCGCAGACCATAAGCGAGTTGCCGGTAAACAGTTCCGCGCCGCAAATGAGCACGAGCACCAGTCCCAGGCAAAAGCACAGGCCGCCCACAAAGCGCTGAGCGCCCCAGCCAAGGGACGCATCGCTCAGAAAGACCGTGAAGAACAGACCGCCGAAGGCGATGAACGCGCCGGCGAACATGGCGAGCAAAAATGCCTTCGAGGCAGGCAGACTGGCCTTGGTAACGCCGGCGGCCTCGGTCTTGGTCTCGATTGCGGCAGGCGCCAGGCAGTCGGGGATGGGGTATTCTGCCTTGAAATCTGCCATGTCAGTCACTTCTTTCCTAATCAGCAGGGACGAGCATTGCCAATGCAAAGGCCCCGCGTCGGACGGTCAAAACAAAACAGGTCAGAAGTAAACGTACCTCTGACCTGCAAATTACTTGGAGCGGGCGACGGGAATCGAACCCGCGTCATCAGCTTGGAAGGCTGGGGTTCTACCATTGAACTACGCCCGCAAGATATGGTCGGGACGACAGGATTTGAACCTGCGACATCCTGCTCCCAAAGCAGGCGCGCTACCAAACTGCGCCACGTCCCGAAGGTGTTGAGCAGCTAAGGTCTAAACCTTGCGTGTCCCAAAGCGAAGGAAATTATAGGGGAGACTCCCCGCCTGTGCAAGCGACGATACCCTAGCTCCTCGAATGTGCGACAAACCGGCTGTGGAGCAGGCCAATCACAAACGCCACCACGGCAACCGGCGCCCATGCGGCTCCAATGTCGGCCAGCGGCAGCGCATCGAACGGCAGCCACACGCCTGCAAAGAACGCGTCGCGGATCGAGGTGATCACGCTCTGCACCGCGACAACGCCGCCGACCCAGACCCACACCTGCGGATGCGCGTCGCAAAAACCGTGCACTAGGCCCATAAGCACCAGAACAATTGCAACAGGGTACAGGGCGTTGAGCATGGGCACCGAGAACATGAGGATCACGTCGAGACCCACGTTTGAGAGCACGCACGAAAACGCCGCGAACACAAAGGCGAGTATCGCAAAGGGACGGCGCATGGCCTCCTCGGAAGCCTCTGCTCCCCCTTCGACCACATACGTCTCGCAGAAGTAACGCGAGCAGCAGCTGATGAGACCGATGCATACGTTCATGCAGGCGAGGAAGAAGATCGCAAAGACCACGACCGTGCCGGCAAGGCCAAAGTGCATGGAGGCCGAGCGGGCGAGGATGGCGGCTCCGTTGGTGGCATCGGGCATCACGGTGCTCAGCTGCGTGCCGGCAAGCGCCAGACCGCAGTAGATGATGGCCATGAGCACACCAGCGATCACGCCGGAGCGCGAAATCTCGAAGGCCACGCGCTTGTCGTCGGTAACGCCCAGCTCGTGGATGGTCTCGGCGATGATGATGCCAAAGGCGAGCGACGCGAGCAGGTCCATGGTCTGATAACCGGTCAAAAAGCCCTGCACGGCGGCACCGGCATCGTAAGGAGCCTGCGGCGCGGCAGCGGAACCCAGCGGCGAGACCACGGCAGCGCCCACGACCAATACGATAAGGGCGATGAGCGCGGGGCCCGTAATGCGGCCGAGCACGCGCGTAATGACACCCGGGCGCAGCGTGAGCACAAAGGCGACGGCAAAGAAGGCGACGGCAAACACCAGGCGGGCCGTGCCGAGCGAGACACCCTCGGGCAGCAGCGGCACCAGCATCTCGAAGGCCGTGGAACTGGTACGCGGAATGGCCAGACACGGACCGATAGCCAGATACACCGCCGCGACAAAAAACTCGCCAAACTTGGGGTGCACACGACCGGCAAGCTCGCGCGCCGTTCCGGCAAGTGCCACGGCGATAAAGCCCATGACGGGAAGGCCGATGGCGGCAATCAGAAAGCCGAGCATGGCGAGCGGCGTGGCAGAGCCCGCCTGCAGCGCCAGCAGCGGCGGAATAATGAGGTTGCCGGCGCCAAAGAGCATCGAGAACAGGGCGATGCCGACGGTGAGGACATGGTCGGAGCGCAGACCGCGCGGGGCGGATGATGCCATAGGACCACCTTTCGGGTCGAAACAAAACGGGACGGGCAAAAGACCCGTCCCGCAAGTATATACGCTTTAGCAGGCTAAATCGTGCAGAGCGTCAATCGCGGTGTCGACTTCCTCGTCCGTGTTGAAATACCCAAACGAGAAGCGAACGACACCCTGGCGCTCGGTCCCCAGTGCGCGGTGCATGAGCGGAGCGCAGTGGGCGCCGGGGCGCGTCGCAATCCCCCACCCTTGCATGAGCGCGTCCGAGACCTCGGCCGAATCGATATCGCCCACGTTAAGCGAAACGATCGCCGAGCGCACGGGCTGGTCAAACGCACCGTAGAGCGCAATGCCGGGAATGTCGCGAACGCCGGCGAGGAAGCGCTCGGCAAGCGCACGTTCGCGTGCCGCAATCGCCTCTACCCCGCCCTGGGCCTCGATAACGTCGAGGCCGGCGGAAAGGCCGGCGATACCGTGACCGTTGAGCGTGCCCGCCTCAAGACGCGTGGGCCACTCTTGCGGCTGCAGCGCATCGAAGCTGCGCACGCCCGTGCCACCCATGGCCCAAGGAGCCACGTCAATGCCTTCCGCCACGGCTAGGCCACCGGTCCCCTGCGGGCCCATGAGCCCCTTGTGGCCGGTAAAGCACACCACGTCGAGCCCCATGACCTGCATATCGATATGCGCCGTGCCGGCAGACTGCGAGGCATCGACGATCACAAGCGCGCCGGCCGCATGGGCCATGGCAGCCACGCGTGCAATGTCGACCGCGTTGCCGGTCACATTGGAGGCGTGTGTCACCACCACGGCACGCGTGCCCGGCGTGACCAGCTGCTCGAGCTCGTCGTAGTCGAGCACGCCGTTCGCGTCGCAGCCCGCATGCTCAACAGTCACGCCCTGCTCTGCCGCCAGGCGGTTGAGCGGACGCAGCACGGAGTTGTGTTCGAGCACCGTCGTGACCACACGATCGCCGGGGCGCACCACGCCGTTGATGGCGGTGTTGAGCGCCGCCGTGGAGTTGGGCGTAAAACAAATATGGTCCACCCGCGGGCAGCCCAGCAAGCGCGCAAGCTTGGTGCGGCAGCTGTGGATGGTGCGCGCCGCGTCGAGCGCACCCGACGTGGCGCCTCGCCCAGCATTGCCGAGCGAGCACATCGCCTGCACCACGGCATCGATGACCGCCTGAGGTCTGTGCATGGTCGTCGCCGCGTTATCCAGGTAGATCATCGCACGACCTCCCACATATCGATCACAGTAAAGCCCTCGGTGGGAACGTCCGCCGCGGCAAGCTCGCTTCGCAGCAGTGGTTCATTTTCAGGCAGGGCTTTCCATGCCAGGCCGCAGCCGGCAGCAACCTCTCCGGGTACGGGAATCGTTCGCCCGGGAAGGCCACGCTCACGGCACAGAGACTCGCAGCCCATGGCGGCCGCCGTGGTGGGAAACGTGATGACAAGCGCCGGGCGCTTTTCTCTCATGGCAATCCCACCCAGGCGCTACGGACGCACGACGCGGCCGGCCTGCTCCATCTTTTCGACGATCACGTACATGTTCGTGACATCGCCCACGGCAAGCTGGTCCTTAATGCCAAAGTGGTCGAGGCAGGTGCCGCAGGTAAGGATCTCGACACCCTGCTCGGCCAGGCCCTTGAGGTCGTCAAGCACCGGCGACCCCTCGACGGTGAGTTTGGCGCCGCCGTTGTAGAAGAGCATCGTGGCGGGCAGCTCCTCCTGCTGCGTCACGGCAAAGATAAAGGCCTTCATGAGCTTGTGGCCCAGCTCATCGTCGCCGCGACCCATGCAATCGGTGTAGACGGCCACGACCAGCTTGCCCTTGCCGGCGCTGGCGTCGCAGAAAGCGGCGCCGTCCTGCTCAGGATCGGCCACGGCAACGGCGCCGGCGGTCGCCACGATCACGTGCCACTCGGCATCGGCGACCTTCTCGACCGAGGCCGTGCAGCCCTTTTCCTGTGCCATCTTGGAGATGTTCTTGACGGCCGTCTCGTTGTCGACCGAGGTCACGACAACACCCTCGCCATCAAGCTGCTTCAGAGCTTTGAGCGTCTTGACGACGGGCAGCGGGCAGGCATCGCCCATGGCATTGACTTCAATTTTGGTAGACATAGCAAATCCTTTCAAAAGGGACCGCCCAGAACAGTAGACGGTCGCATAAACGGTTTTCCTTAATGCACAACGTGAACGGCAGGACCACCCGGCACCGCCTCGCACACGCGGCCGATTGTGGCGGCAACGCGACCTTCGGCATGCAGGCGGCGGGCGAGCTCATCCACATCGGCAGCAGGCGCTGCGATGAGCAGGCCGCCCGAGGTCTGCGGATCGTACAGCGCATCCAGCATTCCCGGCTCCAGGTCATCGTCGGCCGCCACGCGCGGGCCAAAGAAATCCTGGTTGCGGTAGGCGCCGGCAGGGATAATGCCCAGACGCGCCATATTGAGCACCTGGTCAAAGAGCGGCACCGCCCCCGACGCGAGCTCAATCTGCACGCCCGAGCCCTCGGCCATCTCGCACGCATGCCCGATCAGGCCAAAGCCCGTGACATCGGTGCAGCCGTGAAGCTCGAGTCCCTCGGCCAGGCGAATCGGGGCCTCGTTGAGGGTGCGCATCGAGTCAAACATGGCTGCGGCCTCGTCCTGCTCGATGAGCACGCCCTTAATGGCCGTGGTGATAATGCCCGAGCCGATCGCCTTGGTCAGCAGTAGGACATCGCCCACGCGCGCACCGCTGTTGGCGAGCATGCGGTCGAGCGCGACAAAGCCACTCACGGACAGGCCGTACTTGGGCTCGTCGTCGTTGATGGTGTGGCCGCCCGCGATGGTGCAGCCAGCCTCGACGCACTTGTCGGCGCCACCCGCCAGAATCTCACCTGCGACCTCGACGCCCAGGCAACTGGGAATGCACAGCAGGTTCATGGCATGGCTCGGTCGTCCACCCATGGCATAAATGTCCGACAGCGAGTTGGCCGCCGCGATCTGACCAAACAGGAACGGGTCGTCGACCATCGGCGGGAAGAAGTCGACGGACTGCACGAGGCCCAGGTTTTCGCCAACACGAAAAACACTCGCATCGTCGGAGGTATCGAACCCCACGAGCAGGTTGTCGTTATGCACATTGGGTAAGTCGCCCAGGACCTGGGCGAGGGCTCCAGGAGCCAACTTAGCGGCTCAACCGCTCGCGGCAGTCATAGACGTGAGCTTAATCTGATCGTCAGCCATCGATACCTCCTCTCATCGGTCAATCATTTCCTCCCAGTATACGCATGAATGCAGGCCCACGGCCGATGCATTAATCGAGCGCCTGTGCGCGAATCGCCGCGCCGATGGCACCGGCAAAGCGAGCCTGGGGCGAGGTGGTCACCGGCGACCCCAGCAGCTCGCCCAACCGCTCCACCACGAAGGCGTTCTCGCACAGGTCACCGGTCAGGTAGTACGGGGCGCCCGCGGCCTGCCCGGCCATGGTCGCCACGCGCGAGACCACGCTGTCGATCACGCCACGTGCGATGTTCTCGCGCGGCTCACCGCGACCGATCAGGCTAATGACCTCACTTTCGGCAAACACCGTGCACATGCTGGAAATCTTGGTAGGCTCGCCGGAACGCGCCAGGTCGGCCATCTGCTGTTGAGAAATACCTAGGCGGTCGGCCATGATCTCCAAAAAGCGCCCCGTGCCGGCAGCGCACTTGTCGTTCATGGCAAACTTGGCCACGCGGCCATTTTTAAGCTGAATGACCTTGGTGTCCTGGCCGCCCACGTCAATCACCGTGCCGCGATCGCCAAACAGACGCACGGCACCGGCGCCGTGGCAGGTAATCTCGGTCACAACCTTGTGGGCGTATGGCACAGCCACGCGCCCGTAACCCGTGGCCACCACACGCGCAGAATCGGATGCAACGTCAAAGCCCGCCGCCGCGAGCGCCTCGCGCAACCTATCGGCGGCATCGACCGAGGAGAACCCGGTTGGCTGCACGCACGTCCACGCCACCGAACCCTCACCATCGACCACAGCAGCCTTAGCCGCCGTAGACCCGATATCGACCCCGATCCCTATCATGGCTCTCTCCTAATCCAAACATCAAAGACAGCGGCGCGTTCAGGCGCCTTAGCTCTAGGTTTCTCAGGTGCCGGAGGTTGCCCCGAAAGAGGAGCGCGGCGTACTTTGGTACGCAAGCGACGGTTTGAGGGGCAAGATCCGGTGCCTGAGGAAGCTAGAGGGTTTCGATGAAGGCGGCGATGCGGGTCTCGATCTGGCCCATGTCGCCGTTGCTGTAGTCGGTCTCGATCTTCATATACGGAATACCCGCACCCTCGACGGCCTCCTGCATGCGCGCACTCTCCACGTTAAAGGTGTGGCACGCCTGCAGCACGCTCTCCACTACGCCATCGACATGATACTTCTCGCACATGGCCAGCGTGTTTTCCATACGACCGTCGTTGGGCGTCATGACCGAGCAGTTGATATCCAGGTAGCGGTCGGCGATGGCGCGCAGGATATCGGGAGCATCGGGGTCGATCATCATGGCCGCCGTGCGCTCACCCGAGCAGTCGTCCATGCACACGACCACGCCGCCATTGGACTCGATAGTACGGCCTATCTTGTTGATCACGCCGCCCACCGGGCAGCCGGTGATCAGAATGCGCTTGGCATCCGCCGCAACCGGGCGCTCGCCCGCGTCGTAGGCCTCGCGCAGCTTGGCAACCTTTTGCTCCAGCTGATCCGTATAGGCCTCGATATCAAAGCTGAACGTACCGGCAAACATGGTGCTCATCAGGTCGACGCCGCTCATGGCCGCCGGCTGGTTAGCCTGCAGCGCAAACATCTCGAGCTGGGCCGCACGCAAACGGTTGCGACGACGGACGGCGGCGCGCAGGTCATCGTCGGTAATCGTGATGCCGTAGAAGTTCTCGAGCTCCTCCTTGAGTAGGCGGCACTCCTCGTACCAGCCTTCACGCTCGTAGGCACGATCGCGACCCTGCGGAAGATGCAGAATGTGCGTGCGCTTGAGCTCGTTGAGTAGCTCGTACATCTTCTTCTTGCCGTCGCAGGTGGTCTCGCCGATGATCATGTCGCTAAAGTACGTAAACGGGCACTTTTGCGAGTAGGCAAAACCGTAGGTCGACTTGATGAGCGGGCACAGGTTTGCCGGCAGCACCTTCTCGGCCTCGGGAATCACCTCATCGGACGTACCGCACAGAGCGACACTTGCGGCCCCCGCGGCATCGATAATCTCGAGCGGCGTATAGCTGCACAAAAAGCCGACCAGGCGATTGCCGGCCTGTTTATAATCCTTGACGCGAATAAACGCGGCCTTGCGCTGCTCGTTGAACTCCTCAAACGTGCTGGGCAACGGCTGCTCAATATTTTCCGACATATAACTCCTAAACCTTTTAACCAACCAAGGAAACGGCTTTCCCAGGCGCCCGAGGTTGCCGTGAAAGAGCAGCTCCGCGCACTTTGGTACGCAAGCGACGGTTTGAACGGCAAGATCGGGTACCTGGGGAAGCCGCCGGAACGTATAGCCCTAAATGGTTTCCAAGAAAGCCTCAATCCTGGTTTGCAGTTGGCCTGCATCCTCGCCGGCGTAGTCGGTCGTGATGTGCATATATGGAATGCCTGCCTCCTCGGCGGCCTTCTCCACGGCAAACGACTCCATCTCGTAGAGCGTGCAGAACTGCAGGGCCACGTCGACGATGCCGTCGGCGTGCAGGTCCTTGGCCATCTGGACAATGTCCTTCATACGCTGGTCGTTGGGCGTAAAGACGGCACAGTTGATCTTAAAGTAGCGCTCGGCGATAGCATCGAGCATCTCGTCAACCGTCTCACCGGACTCATCGACCAAATCCTTGTAATAGCGCGAACCCGTGCAGGACTCCTCGCCCACCACAACGCCGCCGGCCTTCTCGATGAGGTTGAACAGCTTCCAGTTGGGCACGGCCATGGGCGTGCCGGTGTACAGGATGCGCTTGGTTCCCTTGGGCGCCACGCCCTCTCCGGCCTCGACACGCTGCTCACACTCGGCCGCCATATCGTTGATGGCTCCGGTCAGACGCGGCGTGTCGTCCATAAAGGCGGCCTGAACGGTCAGCAGGCTGTCGAGACCGCTAATGGGCGCTGGGTCGGCAGCGCGCGTGGCAGCAAGGCGCTGCAGGGCGCGACGCTTCTCATTGACGGCGTGGATGGCGGCCTTCAGACGTTCAGGCGTAATCGTGACGCCGCACTCTTCCTCGATCTTGGCGGCGAGCTTCTTGACCTCGGCCTTCCAGGTCACGAGCGTCGACTCGTCGTGTACGTTGGGAATATCCATGACGTACATGTTCTTTTGCGTGGCAAAAAACTCGTAGGCCTTCTTCTTGCCATCGCAGGTGTTCTCGCCTACCACCAAGTCACTCGACTCAATGTAGGGGCAGACCTCGCCCAGCTTAAAGCCGGCAAAGCTCTTGATAAGCGGGCAGGTGTTGCGCGGCAGATGCTCCTCGACCTTATCGGTTGCCCAATCGGCACCCGAGCACAGGCCCACGGGAATACCGTCGCAGGCGAGCACAATCTCCTCGGGCACGTACACGCAAAACGAACCGACGATCTTGGTGGCCTCGCCGGCCTCCTTCTTGTCGAGCATCTCCTTAATACGGCCGCTGTGGATGTTGGTGGCCACAAAGTCCAGGTAGGACGTGGACTTGGCGCGATTGTTCTGCGTCAAGAACATATCGCCGTACATCTGGCCCACGGCGCCCAGCAGCATGTCGTGGTCGGCAAGATTCATGCCGAGGCTCTCCCACATCGGATGGAAATCGAATTCTTCAGCCATGGCGGTTCCCCTCTCGAACCAAAAACGGATAACAGCGGTATCGATGCACGACGGGCGGTGATTGCCCGGCCGTGCTCAAACCCGGATTTTTAGGGAACCTACTTTGCGGTCGATTATTTAGTTGTGCGTCGTCTCTCCCGGAGCCGTGAACATACCTGCTCATATGCGGCTCCGAGCCATATACAGGGCGCGCGCCGCAATACGACGCGAATATGTCATCTGCGACATCGACGCACCCTCCTATTTCTTATCGAAGGCAATTATACCGGCGGTCGTCGTCCAGACGAACACCGCCGACACACGTACGACAGCATCGGAGCACAAGATGTCTAATGCCCGAACCTACCCTCTGATAATTATTTATCATATTGATAAGGTTTTGTCAGTCTAGATTCGGCAAACGGTCGCGCTTCTAGGCGACCGAGGTCCCGCATGTGACAAGGGGACTGTCCTTTTGTCACATTATCGACAAACCAGATGAATTCTCTTGGCATCGAAGTGCATGCGCAGGGTCTCGTCGGCCTGCGGCAGCTCGTCGGAAGCCACGCTCACCTTGTTGACCTTCCACTGCAGACGCGTGGGCGCATCGACACGTGGCACGTCCAACAGCACCAGGCGTTCAAAACGCGAATCGCTCACCCGGGCCACGTGTAAGTCGTAGCTGTTACGACCCCGCTCGGCACGGTTGTCAACATGGAAGTAACTTGCGCGAATCCCCAGGTACGCCACATCATCAGGAACCTCGCGACCCACATTAAAGGTCATGCCCCAGTCGAGAGCCTCAACTTCTTCGTCGCCGATCTTGCACGCCCGGCTTGTGTTCTTGCAGCCCGTCAAGCGCAGCGCGGCCAAGGTTTGCGGCCGGCGGACCACATCTTCGACGGAGCCGATCTCCTCCACATGCCCGTTATGCATCACGCAAATGCGCTGGCACAGGCGACACGCTTCGTCGATATCGTGGCTCACGTAGAGCACGGTGCGGTTGCACACGTTGAACAGGTCGAGCATGTTCTGCTCGAGCGCGCTCTTAAGGTAGGCATCGAGCGCGCTCATGGGCTCGTCGAACATAAAAATGCCCGGGTGTGCCGCCACCATGCGCGCAAGCGCCACGCGCTGCTGCTGACCACCCGAGAGGCGTGCGGGATAGCGGTCGGCAAAATCGGCCAGACCAAAAATGCCCAGATAGCGCTCGGCGAGCTTTTTGCGTGCAGCGACGTCACCCGCATCCTGTACGCCGGCGCACACGTTATCGGCCACCGTCATATTGGGAAACAGCTGATAGTTTTGGAACAGCAGGGCGCATTTACGCTCCTGGGGCGATAGGTTGATGCCCGCCGCCGAATCAAAAAAGGTCACGCCGTTGACGACGATCTTGCCCTCGTCGGGCGTCTCCACACCGGCAATGCAGCGTAGCGTACAGCTCTTGCCGCACCCCGAGGCGCCCAGCAGCGCCACGCGCTCCTCTCCAGCCTCAAGCTGCATATCGAGCGTAAACCCGGGATAGCGCTTTTTGATATCCAGAACGATCGACATGGCCTATCGACCTCCCTGCAGAGTGGCATCATCGCGCATGAGCTCGGCCAGCGCCTCGCGATCGATACGCAGGGCATCGCCGCCCACCGGGTCGAGCGAATCGTCCGTATCGGCGAGTTCTTTGGCCCGCTTGCGCTCCGCACGGGAAAGGCCCCGCTCGCGATACTTTTGCGAATGCGCGGTGTACATGTTGATAAACAGGATGACCAGGAAACTAAACGCAATCACGACGACAACCCAAAAGAGGGCAACTGGGATGTTGCCACCCATCCACTCAAAGTAGATAGCGATGGGGATGGTCTGCGTAATACCGGCATAGTTACCCGCAAAGAAGAGGGTGCAACCGAACTCACCCATCGCACGGGCAAAGGCGAGCACCGTACCGGCGGCGATCGAGGGCCAGCCGAGTGGCATCATAAGCTTGGCAAAGATACGGCGCTCGGACCACCCCAGGGTTCTCGCGGCGTCGAGCATCTGCGTGTCCAGGCTCTCAAAGGCGCCGAGCGCCGTGCGGTAGACCAGGGGAAACGACACCACCACGGCAGATATCACCGCCGCTGGCCAGGTAAAGACGATCGAGATGCCGTGCGCGATAAGCCACTGGCCAACCCCGGTCGAGCGGCCAAACAGCATGAGGAGCAGAAAGCCGCACACCGTGGGAGGCAGCACCATGGGGATGGTAAAGGCCGAGTCGAGCAGGCCCTTCACGCGGCTCGTCGTGCCCATAGTCTTCCATGCGGCAAACAGGCCCAGCGCAAAGGCAATCACCAGGGCAAGGCCACTCGTTTTGATAGACACCCAAAGCGGGCGATAGTCGATGCCGGTCAAAAAGGCGACAAGGGACGCCAAGGGCTCCTGTTCATCTTGCATCATAACAGATGATGCTACCACGATTTGAGCGCTATCAAGCCAACGCGCGCCGCCCTTGGCATCACCCGAGGCTGATGCGATGACCACATAGCGGCCCCCATTCGCACCGCGCTCATCAAAGGCATAGGTATACCCACCGACATTAAACGCCGCTTCCGTCGTGGCATACCAAGGAAGATCCATGTCTTCCAGCCGTGCGCCTCCCATGCAGTTTGCGCTGTCGAGCTCACAGACGAGAGCCTTGAGACCCGATGCGCACTCGTTGTCCTGCGGATCCAATCCATACTTCTCGACCGCCTTGGGCGATACCCACACCACAACGCGATCGGCAGCAGGCGCCACTACAAGGTCCACGTCCTCGTCAACGGGAAACCGGTAGCCCTCAGGCTGGCCCTCCATGGCACGAGCGGTCCCCCTGGCCAACCGCTCAAAACCCTCGATCCCATAGGAAAGCCCATGAGCGGTCGCAGCAACCTGAGCCCCGTCCTCAGCTTCCCCAGCAAACGCAAATCCTGGCACCCAGCAAAGCGCGAAGGTCAAAGCACAGGCGACAAGCATGCGGAATCTATTAAGCACGAAAAGCTCCAAGAGAATACAAGGACGGAGTTAAACACAAAACGATGGAATTATCGCGCCAGGCCGCACTACGCGGAAAGCTCAAATCCGTACTTAGCCCAAATCTTCTGCGCCTTCTTGTTGGTCAGACAGAAGTCGATGAACGCCTTGGCCTCGTCGGCGTGCTCGGAGCTCTCGGCAACGGCACCCGGATACACGATGGGCTTGTGCGAATCCTCGGGGCACACGAAGGCCTCCTCGATGCCGTCGTAGCGGAAGATGTCGGAGCTGTAGACAAAGCCGGCCACGCAGTCGCCCGTAGAGACGTAAGCTGCGGCGGTGCCGACCTTGTCGGCCAAAGCCACCTTGTCGGCGAGCTCGGGTGCATACTCACCGTCGTCGCCCTCGGTACCGGTGTAGAGCCCAACAGAAGCCAGCGCCTGGTTGGCATACTTGCCGGCGGGAACGGTCTTGGCGTCGCCGATGGCGATTTTGCCGTCCAGGCTCGCGACGTCGGCGATAGCCTCGACCTTGGTGTCGGAGCCCTCGGCACGAATAATCACGAGGTCGTTGACGAACATGTCCTCGCGCGTGTCGGCATCGACGAGCTCGGCGGCCTCGGCATCATCCATAGTGCCCTTAGAGGCCGTGATGAGCACGTCCACCGCAGCGCCGGCGCGCATCTGCTCGACAAGGTCGCCGGACGCCTTAAACTGCGTGTCGGCAAAGGTGGTACCGGTCTGATCGGTGTAGAGCTTCTGAACCTCGGGCAGAGCTTTCTCGAGCGAGTTGGCGGCAAATACCTGCAGCTCGACAGCCTTCTTGAAAGAAGTCTTGGCAGAACCCGCATCGGAGCCGGCCGGCTCAGACGTCTTGTTGCCCGAGCAGCCAGCAAGGCCAAGGCCGGCAGCGGCGACAGCAGAAAGCGAGACGAATCCGCGGCGAGAAACCATATCGAACATGTTCAACCCTTTCGAGCGCTACGCCCGGGCACCCCGCCGCGGGCTTTATCCTGTAATTGAATTATACTTTAGCGCGAATAATGCTTGTGATAAGAAATTATCGTTTGATAATTTCTTATACCGATAGCCGCAAGACGCTCGCGTTGTCGCCGCTTAAAAAAGCGGAGCGACCCATAAGGTCACTCCGCTACAGGCAAGCAGTTTAGCGAGCGTGTCCACCGCCCGCCGCCATGTGGGCCGCGTGCTCCAGCTGGTCGCTCACGGCCTCCCAGCTTTCGCGAGCCGCCTTCGTGGATCCCGGAAAGTTGATGACAAGCGCAGCCCCACGCTGCATGCACACGGCGCGCGAAAGCATGGCACGGCGCGTCTTGGTCATAGAGTATGCACGGATCGCCTCGGCAATACCCGGCACATCGCGGTCGCAGACGGCACGCGTCGCCTCGGGCGTCACGTCGCGCATCGAAAGCCCCGTGCCGCCGCAGGTGATGACCACGTTGGCCTGGCAATCGTCGGCCGCAGCCACAATGGCAGCACCGATCTCGTCAACATCGTCATGCACCACCGTATGCGAGGCAACCGTCCAGCCCTGCGCCGCGACGAGCTCCTCGAGTGCAGCGCCTGCTTCGTCCTGGGCAAGATCGCGCGTATCCGAGCACGTCACGATCGAAATCTTCAACTCCATAGCATTCCTCCTACAGCACGGCGCCCTCGGGCAGATCGACACGGACGACATCCACGACGTCGCCCGGCTCAAGATCGCACGGACCCTCGTTGATGCGCAACAGGCAGTTCGCACGCTGCATGGTTCCGAGCAGCGCCGAGTTCTGGCTGTGCGCCTCGGTGACCGTAAGCTCACCCGTCTGCGCATCGCGCGCAACCGTGGCGCGATCATAGAAGCGTCGGTCCTGGCGCTTCTTCACGCCGTGCGTCAATATCGCCTGCTGCACGGGACGCGTACCCTCGGCAAAGCCGCGCATCTTGCGGATCGCGGGGCGGGCGAGCATCTCAAAGCCCACATACGCCGCCGCGGGATTGCCCGAAAGCCCCAAATACGGCTTGCCCCCAAGCAGGCCAAACGTGATGGCTTTGCCAGGACGCATCGAGATGCGGTCGAAGAGCACCTCGCCCTCGCGCTTGACCAGCGCCGTCACGTAGTCGTAATCGCCCGCAGAGGCGCCGCCGCTCGTAATGACAAAATCGCACTCCTGCACGGCGCGATGCACCAGCTCGGCAATCGCCTGCTCATCATCGGGCGCAATGCCATAGAACACCGGCTCGGCGCCGGCATCGAGCGCTTCGGCCATCAACGCCGAGGAGTTGGAATCGCGAATCTGCCCGCGTGCCGGCAGCTCGCTCGGTGCGACCAGCTCCGTGCCCAGCGAGATAATGCCCGCGCGCGGAGCGGCATGGACCTTCACGCTCGCGTAACCGGCGCTTGCCAGCAGGCCAGCGCCGGCCGGGGCCACAACCTCGCCGGCACGCATCACGACGTCGCCGGCATGGGCCTCCTCGGCGGCAGAGCGAACGTTCTCCCCCACTTTAGCAGGCGCCGAAAAGCTCACGTGCGAGCCCTCGTTGCCGTCGCCGTCAAGCACCTCGACGATCTCGTATTTCACCACAGCATCCGCACCCTCGGGCACCGGCGCGCCTGTCATGATGCGGACAGTCTCGCCCGGGGCGATTACGCCATCGAACACATGGCCCGCGGCTTCGTGCCCCACGACGGAAAGCGTCACGGGCGCATTGGTGGACGCTTTGGCGAGGTCGACGGCATGCACGGCATATCCATCCATGGCGCTGTTGGCAAACGGAGAGATGTCGATATCGGCCGTGGCGTCCTCGGCCAGGGGAAGACCGGCCGCCTGCCACACGGGAATCTCGACAACTTCGGTGCGATTCACGTGCGACAAGACGATCGCCTGTGCGTCCTCCAACGGAATGAGTTTCTCAGCCATATACACCTCTAGCATGCTGCGGCGCGCAACAAAAGCGCCGAGTCTTTATGTTTATCTCAGTATAATCCCTCGCCGCTTGCTCAAGACCTGGCCCGCGGCCGCGAATACACCTGTCGGTAACGGACGGCGAAACAGAACCGAAAATCAACCTGCCGGTTTGTCACGTTTGGCACGTTCTATAATGCTCCTGTTGCAACCAAAAAGAGGAACGTATGGCTTTTACCGACAAACCCGAAAGCGCAAACGAGGCGCAGGATCATTCCCAGTCGCTCGACGACGGCGGCTTTTTCTCCCTTAATGACGTCATCATGGCAGGCAGGCAACAGCTCACCCGCTCCGAGCATCTCTTGGCTGCCGACACGCGCCGCAACGCCCGCAACCTACTCGCGAGCGCCAAGTTGCTCGTACTCGTCGTTATCGTCTCGCTTGCCATGGGCGTTGCCGCTTGGGCGTTTTTGGCCTCGCTGAATATCGCGACCGACTATCGCGAGCACCATGCATGGATTTACGCGCTGCTTCCCGTTGTGGGCGTTGCCACCGCATGGGTGTACAAAAACCACGGTCTTGCCGCCAAACGCGGAAACAACCTGGTCATCGACTCCGCTCTGGGCACACGCCTCATCCATATGCGCATGGCCGTCCTCACCTTCGTCTGTTCCACGCTCACGCACCTAACGGGCGGGTCGGCCGGTCGCGAGGGAGCTGCGGTGCAGATTGGTGGCACCATCGCCAGCAACATCTCGAGCCTCGCTCACCTCAAAAAGCATGACCACCACGACCTCATGCTCGCCGGCATCTCGTCGGCCTTTGGCGCCGTATTCGGTTCGCCCCTTGCCGGAGCTTTCTTTGGCATGGAGATGTGCTTCATCGGAAAGATCGACTACACCGCGGGCATCTACTGCCTCGTCGCCTCATTTACCGGCTACTTTACATCGCTCGCCTTGGGAACCGAGTACGAGGCGAATGTCATCGCCAGCGTTCCCAACATGACACCACAGACGGTTGCCATCGTTGTTATCAGCGCAATTATCTTCGGCCTGACGGCACGCCTCTTTGCCTGGTCGGTTCGAACCGTCAAGAGCCTGTACGGTCGCTTTATCACCAATTACCTCGTCCGCGCACTCATAGGCGCACTCGTGGTTTTGGCCGCCTATGCCCTCCTCGACGCCTGGGACTACGCCGGCCTTTCCACGTGGCTTTCCGGCGCCGGATTTGCCGGCAACACCACCCTGGCGGACGCAGCCATCAAGTTGGTCGTCACAGCGCTTACTCTGGGCGCGGGCTTCCAAGGCGGCGAGGTCACGCCCCTGTTTGGCATCGGTGCGGCACTCGGTGGCTGGATCGGTTGCCTTACCGGGCTTGATCCCAGTTTTCTGGCGGCTCTCGGCATGCTCGGCGTGTTCTGCGCCGGCCTCAACGTGCCCATCACCACCTGCATGATGGCCATCGACCTGTTCCACGGCACGGCCGCTGGGTTCTTTGTCATCGTGGCCTTTATCAGCTATCTCGCCGGCGGACACCGCGGCGTGTACCCCGCCCAGCGCATCATCTCACCCAAGCGCCGCTCGCTTATTGTGGATGAGGGCGGTACGGTAGCGGATGCTATCGAGCGCCACAACGACCTGATAGAGTAGATGTAATAATCGCCGTGCAGCCACAATCGGGGCAATTCAACCTGAGCGCGACCGCACTGTCATGCAACACGCCGGGAGTCGCCCCATGCACGCAACTGATTTTGGTCGCACGCTCATCATCGCCAACCCAGCCGCCCAGTCGGGTGCGGCACGCGAAGTTGCCGAGCGCCTGCAACGCTTTTTGGACATGACTGCACGCGCATCCCAGTTTGACCTGGTGCTGACCGAGCGCATGGGACACGCCAAGGAACTGGCCGCCCAGGCAAAGGGCTACCGCACCGTTATCGCACTCGGCGGCGACGGCGTGATTCACGAGGTCGTCAACGGGCTTATGACGCAAAAGGAGGGCGTCCGACCCGCTCTTGCCATCCTACCCGTGGGCTCCGGCAACGATTTTGCCCAGACGCTCGGCATCGACGATTTCTCCGGCAAGGATTTTGGCGCGCTACTCACCTGCGAGCTGCAACGTCAGGACATCGGGCGCATTCGCTCATGGAACCCCGCAAGCGGTAGCGGCGAGGCGACGGTCGAGTATTATGACCAGACGCTTTCGGTCGGCATCGATGCCGCCATCGGTCTGGGCACCACCGAGCTGCGCAAAAAGACCGGCTTGACGGGCGCGCCGCTCTACACCCTCTCGGGACTTGAGCAGTTTGGCCTACGCTATCGCAACTATCCTATGACAGTCAGCTTTGACGGCGCGCCCACCGAGCGCGTGAGGGCAATCATCATGGCGATTCAGCTGGGGCCCACGTATGGCTCGGGTTATCGTATCTGCCCCGATGCCGATCCCTGCGATGGCATACTCGACGTCTGCTACGCCTGCGGTCCCGTCCCACGCGCGGTTGCCCTGCCCATGTTCCTTTCGGCCAAAGACGGCCACCACTCCAAGCTGCCACCGATTCGCATGCGCCGCTGCCGCCATGCCGAGCTCACCTTTGAGGAGCCCGACTACCCCATCCAGGCCGACGGCGAGCCCGTTGTCGCCTCGCGCATCGAGGTAGATATCCTTCCCGCCGTCCTCGAGGTCTGGCACCCAACCCGCTAGCTTCACCTAAGTTGCGGTGAAATAGGGACTGTTTATGCAGCCAAAGCCGCAAAAGGGGGTGCGGACGATTTCTTGGACCGCGCCTAGGCGTATCC
>NZ_QRHM01000019.1:0-1621 GCF_003470325.1 Collinsella sp. AM24-1
CCTTGATTCTCATCTTCATTGCAACAGCCTCAGGACTCAGCGCAACGCGTTGCGCTGAGTCCTGAGTCGCGAATCCGGGTAGGCAACCCCAGAGGGGCCGGAATCCCCCGGCCCGCGATGGAGGGAGGCCGAAATGTCCAGACCCAAGCCGTCCGGGAGGTCGTACGGGAGGCTCACGAGGCACGAGAGGAACACGGTCGAGAGGATGCTCGACCGCAACCGCAGCGCCCGCGATATCGCCGCGGAGCTCGGCAGGTCGCCCTCGACCGTGACCAGGGAGGTTGCGGCGCACCGCTACGTCACCGCGCCGCGCTCGCGCTACGGCGAGCCCGCGCCCGCGGACCTCTCGGGGGCCTGCCCCAGGCTCTCCGCGTGGCCGAGGTGCTGCAACGGCTGCTCGCACAGGAGGGGCTACGGCTGCTCGAGGAGGCCCAGGGTGTTCTACAGCGCCAGGAGGGCGCAGGAGGCGGCCGACGCCGAGCTCTCGGCGAGCAGGTCCGGGATCGACGAGACCGAGGAGGGCGCCGCCGCCAAGCTCGCGGCCATCAGGGACGGGCTCGCGCGCGGGCTCTCCCCGCAGCAGATAGCGGCGACGACCCCCGGGCTCAGCGCCTCCACCGTCTACAGGTGGGTGGACGCCGGCTACGACGGCATGACGAACATGGAGCTCAGGCGCAAGGTCGGCTACAGGCCGAGGTCGCGCCGGGCCCCGGGGAGGGCGACGTCCCACTCGTCGCGCAGGTCGCACGCGTCGTTCCTCGCGCTCGGAGAGGACGCCTGCGCCGCGGCCTGGGAGATGGACACCGTCGAGGGCTCCAGGGGCGACTCCGCCAGGCTCCTCACGCTCCTGCACCGCCCGAGCCGCTTCCAGCTGGCCCTGCCGCTGCCGGACGGCACGTGCGCCTCGGTCCTGGCGGCGCTCTCCTCCCTGCGCGGGGTCCTCGGCGAGGACGGCGCGAGGCGCGCCTTCGGCGCCGTGCTCACCGACAACGGGAGCGAGTTCGCCGACGAGGGCGCCATCGCGGCGCTGATCGGCGAGCGGGACGGCGAGACCAGGCTCTTCTACTGCGACCCCCGGCAGAGCCAGCAGAAGGGCGCGTGCGAGAAGAACCACGTGGAGATCAGGAAGCTGCTGCCCAAGGGCGCCGGCGTCAGGTTCGACCGGCTGACGGCGGCGGACTGCGCGCTGCTCATGTCGCAGGTGAACTCCGAGCCGAGGGGGGCGCTCGGGTTCCTGACGCCGGCGCGCGTGCTGCGGATGGCCCTCGGGGAGGACGCCTCCGCCCTCATGGACGCGTTCGGGATAGAGGAGCTGGCGCCCGGCGAGCTCGACCTCACGCCCGGCTGCATCGACAGGGCCAGGGCCGCGAGGGGCGAGGGGCCGCTGGCGGGATAGGCGGCGGGCCGGGACATGGGCCGGAGGGCCCGTTGCGCTGAGTCCGGAACGGCTGCGCGGCGGGCTGGCGGAGCATGCGGCGGCGGCATGGGGGCACCGGCCTTCATAGCCTCTCCACCTGCGGAAACGATGCGACGGCCAGGTGCCGGGAGCTATTCCCGCGTTGCGCTAGCTGCGGAAACGCGGGGCCCGTTCAGGCTGTTGCGTTGAGATTGAAAATCAACC
>NZ_QRHM01000019.1:1631-39794 GCF_003470325.1 Collinsella sp. AM24-1
GGAAACGCGGGGCCCGTTCAGGCTGTTGCGTTGAGATTGAAAATCAACCTAATTAAGTTGTTCGTGCCTCGACCGAGGTTCGAATCCATGCGGCGTCCACCTAAAAGAAAAGCCCCCGTTGCCGGAGGCTTTCAATTTCGGTTGGTGCGGCGTATAGGATTCCGCGCATCCGCTGCGCGGATCCGCACCGGCTTCGCCCGCCTGCCGGCGGACTCGCCCGCTCGCTAAAAACGCTCCGCGTTTTCTTGACGCTCGCGCCTCGACCGAGGTTCGAATCCATGCGGTGGCGGCATAAAAGAAAAGCCCCCGTTGCCGGAGGCTTTCAATTTCAATTGGTGCGGCGTATAGGATTCGAACCTATGACGTTCTGATTCGTAGTCAGACCCTCTATCCAGCTGAGGTAACGCCGCAGCGCAAGACATATAAAACCACTTTAGCTTATTGGAGTCAAGCACAATTTCAAACTTTTTTGTGGAACGCAGTCTTGTCATGCTGCTCCGCATATACCGCCATTCCCCGTACGATCGATTGGCTTTTCGATCACGTCAAACTTAGCATCAAGTTCCCTCAGGAGCGATCTCACCCGCTGGGCACAATCATAATCGGCAAACGAGATGCTCAACATGCGAGCAACCTGATTAGATGTCTGGACCCCATAGAAATGCTCTAGGGCCACAAGCCCCTCGTGCGCCACAAACGTCTCAACCACATGAGGCGACTCCTCGTAGCACCATTGCGTCAACGGCCCCTCGCTCGTCTGTCGAACCACCAGGCCACCCATGCCAGACGGCTCACACGTCACAAGCAGGTACTCCCCGCCCTCGTCGCTCTCAAACAAAACCACCCGATCATCAAACAGCTCCATCGCGTCCCCTTTCTCTCGCTCTTATTTAGCAAAAGCATAGCAGGTAGATGGCTGTATACAGAACAGTTGTTCGTGTGTTTTCTATTGAGCTGTCCGCACAGCATGGTATGGCCGCACACAAAAAGGGCACCCCAAAAAGGAGTGCCCTAGCAAATCGCTTATGCAGCCAATCTACGCGACCGGCTCGATCTTCTCGAGGCCGCCCATGTAGGGACGCAGAACCTCGGGGATCGTGATGGTGCCGTCAGCGTTCTGGTAGTTCTCCAGAATGGCTGCCATGGTACGGCCAGCCGGCAGACCGGAACCGTTGAGGGTGTGCAGATAGCGCGAACCCTTGAAGTTCTCGGGGTCGCGATACTTGATGTTGGCGCGACGGGCCTGGAAGTCACCGCAGTTGGAGCAGGAGCTGATCTCCTTGTAGGCGTTGTAGCTCGGCAGCCAGACCTCGACGTCGTAGGTCTGACGGGCAGAGAAGCCCAGGTCGCCGGTGCACAGGCTAATCACGCGATACGGAAGACCCAGCTGCTGCAGCAGGAACTCGGCCTCGGCGGTCATGCTCTCGAGCTCCTTGTCGGACTCCTCCGGCTTGGCAAACTTGACCATCTCGACCTTGTCGAACTCGTGCTGGCGAATGATGCCGCGGGTATCGCGACCAGCGGAGCCGGCCTCCTCGCGGAAGCAGGGGGTGAAGGCGGTGTAGCGGCGCGGCAGGGTATCGGCGTCGAGGACCTCACCGGCGTGCAGGTTGGTGAGCACGACCTCGGCGGTGGGGATCAGGAAGTTGTCGCCCGAGACGTGATAGGCGTCGTCCTCGAACTTGGGCAGCTGGCCCGTGCCGAACATGGTCTGACGCTTGACGACGATGGGCGGCCACCACTCCTTAAAACCACGGCTGGTGTGCGTATCGAGGAAGAAGTTGATGAGGGCGCGCTCAAGACGGGCGCCGGCGCCACCGAGAACGGTGAAGCGGCTGCCGGAGAGCTTGTTGCCGCGCTCGAAGTCAAGGATGTCGAGATCGGTGCCCAGATCCCAGTGCGGCTTAAAGTCGAAGTCGAACTCGCGCGGGGTGCCCCAACGACGGCGTTCGATGTTCTCGTCCTCGTCCTTGCCGTACGGCGTGGCCTCGCAAGGAATGTTGGGCAGGTGAGCCATGAAGTCGTACTGCTCCTGCTCGAGGGCGGTGCGGCGCTCGGCCAGACCGTCAATCTTCTCGTTGACGGCGCGCACGGCCTCTTTGGCGGCCTCGGCCTCGTCCTTCTTGCCCTCCTTCATCAGGGCGCCGATCTTCTTGGACTCGGCATTGCGCGTGGCTTGAAGTTCCTCGACCTCGGTGATGACGGCACGACGCTCGTCGTCGAGCTCAAAGAACTTCTCGCGATCCCAAGACGTCTGGCGGTTAGCCATGGCGACATCGATGGCATCGGGGTTCTCGCGAACAAACTTGATATCAAGCATTAGATCCTCCGGCGATATACATTCCATTTAGGTTGCAACCTTGTACATGTATGGGCAAGTATATACTTATGAGCGTTTACGACCCAACTCAACTACGCAAGAAGGCACCCAATGGACGCAGTTTTTTCCTTTTTGTTTGGCACCCGCACCGGTTTTGCCATCCTTTTCGCCGGCGGCATCCTGCTGTTTGCGATTATTGCCTTTGTAATGGAGAAGCGCACCCATAAGATGTATGTCGACCGCGGCCCCAAGTCCGAGGACGAAGAAGACAGCTTCTGGGACTAACCTGCCAAAAAGGGACAGGTTTATTTTGGTCGGTTTTATCTGGGCAAACGCAAGTGCCCCGCAACTGGAATTGAGCCAGTTGCGGGGCACTTTTCGCTAAAAGGACAAAACCGCAGGAAAAACCTGCCAACATAAACCTGTCCCTTTTTTGGTCGGTTTTACTGGAGGGTTGCGTCGATTGCCTTGACCAGGGCGCTGCGCATGCCGGCGTCCTCGAGCGCAACGACGCCCTTGATGGTGGCACCACCGGGCGAGCATACGGCATCCTTCATCGCCGCAGGATGCTGGCCAGTTGCAAGCTGCAGCTTTGCCGTACCCAGCACCATCTGGCTCACAATGCGATAAGCATCCGCACGCGGGATACCGTGCTTGACCGCCGCATCGCCCAGGGCCTCGATTGCCATGGCGACAAACGCCGGAGCGCAACCACCCACCGTGCCGCCCACAAACAGCAGGCTTGTGTCGAGCTCGACGACAGCGCCAAGCTTACCGAGCAGGTCGAGCACCACAGCACGCTGCTCGTCGTTAAGCGTCGAAGCCTTCTCGCAGGCGATGACGCCCTCGCCCACCGAAACCGGCGTGTTGGGCACCGTCGAGATATGCGCGACGCCCGGCAGGACCTGCTCCCACTTGGCACTGTCCCAGGTCCAGGCAACCGACAGAACGACCTTTTTGGCAAGAGCATCCTTGAGCGGGGCGAATACCTTCTCGATCATGTACGGTTTGACCGCAGCGACCACGATATCGGATGCGGCGACAACCTCGGCGGCATCGTGGCAGGCGACCATGCCGCGCGCCTCGCAGCGCTCAACCAGTGCGTCGTAGCGACCCGCGCAGGCGCACATGTCGCTCGCAGCTACACCGGCAGCGATCCAGCCATCGGCCATAGCGCTCGCCATATTGCCAAAACCGACAAATCCAATCTTCATATCGCATAGTCCTTTCAGACACATTCCTCAAAACGAAAGGTATTGTCCCACGCCATTGTTTCGTATTGCCGACCTATTTGTGATACGGCTCGCCACGACTGATCTTGCAGGCACGGTAAATCTGCTCCAGCAGCACCACACGCGCCAGGTTATGCGGCAAGGTAATGCGTCCAAAGCTGAGCATCTCGTCGGCTCGTGCGCGCACGTCATCGCTCACGCCGTCCGAACCGCCGATTACAAAGGCAATGTCGCTGCTGCCTCGCAGCATAAGATCGTCGAGCCTCGCCGAAAACTCCTCGCTCGAGCGCTCCTTGCCCTCGATAGCCAGCAGGATCACATGCGCTCGAGATGGCAAGGCGGCAAGAATCGCCGCCCCCTCCTTGTCGCGCGCGGCATCCACGCCGCCCGCCTTAGCCGGGTCGATATCGGCCACCTCGCGGATATCCACCTTGGCATAGGCACCTAGGCGCTTGGTGTACTCAGCGCACGCGTCCTTCCAAAAGCGCTCCTTGAGCTTACCGACGCAAACGACGGTGTATTTCACGCGCGTCTACTCCTTCGAATCGTTTTGAACTTTGCCGGCGGCCAGCATCTGCTCGAACATCGAAGCCGACTGCGAAAAGTCGCTCGGCAGCACGACCGTCGAGGTTTTACCCGTGCGAGCGAACTCCGTCATCATCTCGGACCACTGCGTAAACATGAACAGTTGGTTGGCCTCGTCATTGCCGACACCCGTCTCCTGGATGATCTCGAGCGAATCTTTGATACCCAGCGCGATGGCCTTGCGCTGGTTGGCGATGCCCTCGCCCGCCTTTTCCATAGCCTCGGCCTCGGCGGTCGCCTCGGTGACGCGCTTGATGCGGTCGGCCTCGGCGAGCTCCTGCGCGGCAGCGCGCTTGCGCTGGGCAGCGTTGATGTCGTTCATGGAGTTCTCAACCTCGGTCGGCAGTGCGATTTTGGTGATGAGCGTCGACACGAGGGTGAAGCCGTAGGCGGCCATCTGCTCGGAAACGGTAGCGTTGACATCCTTGGCGATGTCATCCTTCTTGGCAAAGACCTCATCGAGTGTGTAGACGGGGATGGAGGAGCGCAGGGCGTCGGTGATGAAGTCGCGCATCTGGTCGACGGGCTCCTGCAGCATATAGTAGCTCTTGTAGATGCCCGAATCTGCCGGGCCGGCGCCCATGTCATAGCTCACGTGGTACTGAGCGGAGACCTCAAGGCCAATGGTCACGTTGTCCTGGGTCTTAACGTCGATGCCAAAACCATTTTTCATGGTGCGCAGACTCACCGTGGCGGCCTTGCGGTCAATCACGGGCACCTTCACGTGGAAGCCCGCGTTGACGATACGATTGAACTTACCCAAGCGCTCGATGATCACAGCGTGCTGCTGCTCAACGACGTAGCAGGCGTTGGGGAGCAGCAACAACAGGATGATGATGGGAATCAAAAGGCTGGTAAGGGCGGCGATGATACCGGAAAATAGCATGGTCTCTCCTCTGATAGGCACACGTTGGTACTAGGATACCCGTCCAAGGAGATCGTGCATAACAAAAAAGCTCCCATTGCTGGGAGCTCTTTCAATCAATGGTGCGGGCGAAAGGACGTCCGCGTATCCGCTTCGCGGATCCGCACCGGCTTCGCCCGCCTGCCGGCGGACTCGCCAGCTCGCTAAAAACGCTCCGCGTTTTCTTGACGCTCGCTCCTTCACAGGTTCAAGTCCCTGCGATGGGCACATAACAAAAAAGCCCCCATTGCTGGGAGCTCTTTCAATCAATGGTGCGGGCGAAAGGACTTGAACCTTCATGGGGTTGCCCCCATACGGACCTGAACCGTACGCGTCTGCCAATTCCGCCACGCCCGCGTGCAGGAATTAGAATAACGGAGCGCCACCGCGAACGCAAGAACTATTTTTGAAAAAGTTTGCAGGCATTTTCCCAAGCGGCATGCGCGATTGTTTCGGCGTCCTCACCAGTGCGATCGACACGGTCGTTAACCAGCGCGTTTGCCGTAATGGAGATCATTGCTGGCTCGCATTCAAGACCGCGAATGGGCTCCGGCGCCATATACGGGCAATCCGTCTCGAACAAAATGCGGTCGAGCGGGGTCGCCGCAAATGCCTCGCGCACGTCATCGTTGCGCTTAAAGGTGGCCGCACCACCATAGGCGATATAGCAGCCCAGCTCCACAAAGCGCTCCATCGTGGCGCGGTCCTCGCCAAAGCAGTGCAGCACGCAACCGGCCTGAGGCACACCCACCTCGCGCAGCACGTTGTACGCATCCATATGCGAGGTGCGCTCCCCATCCGAGTCCTCGTGCCGCAGGTGCAGCTCCACCGGCACATTGCGGCGCACGGCAACTTCGAGCTGACGCGCCATGCAATCAATCTGCACACTGTGGGGCGCCGGCGCGATGTCGTCGTCGTAATCCGTGTGGTAGTCCAGACCGATCTCGCCGATACCGGCGCACAAAGGGTCATCGAGCGCAGCAACAACCTGCGCGTGAATGTCATCGGTATAATCCGGCGCGCCATAGGGGTGAACGCCAGCGAGATACTTGATCTGCGGAATATCCCGCATCGGCAGAATTTCGCGCACGAGCCAGTCGCTATAGTCCGTCACGCTGCGCTTGTCGGCGATGGGGTCGAGCATCGTCACCAACAGGTCGACGCCCGCGGCTTTGGCGCGCACGAGCGTCTCGGGCACTTCTTTCCCCCAAAACGAAAGCAGATGCGCATGCGTGTCAGCAAGCGGTGCCAAGGGCACGGGACAAGCAACCGTCTTCTTTTTCTTGGTAAACGTCACGCGTTCGGCATTAGGCATCATGGATGAGCTCCTGAGCCAGGCGGATAAAGTCGGCAACATCAAGCGTTTCTGCGCGCGTGGTGGGTGCGATACCGCAAGCCTCAAAGGCGGCGTCGAGCACGTCCTTGGCAAAGCCGTTGGCGCTCATGGAATTGCGGATGGTCTTGCGGCGCTGAGCAAATGCAGCATCAATCACGCGGGCCACAAACTCGCGATCGAGTCCTTCGGGCGCCACGCCGTCAACACGGTCGATACGCACGACGGCCGAGTCCACGTGCGGTGCCGGCATAAAGCAACGTGGCGGCACCTCAAAGCGACCCGTAACCTGCGCATACAGGCCGAGCTTTGCCGTGTAGCCGCCATAGGTCTTGTTACCCGGCACCGCGGCAATGCGATCGGCAACCTCCTTTTGAACCATGACCACGGCACGCTTGAGCGCGGGCATCGTCTGGAAGAACTGCAGGATGATCGTCGCCGCCACGTTATAGGGCAGGTTCGCGACAAATACCGTCGGCTCACCGCCTGCAGCCTGCTCAATCTGCCCCGTCGTCACCTTGAGCGCGTCGCCCATGATAAAGCGGAAGTTGGCATAGTCGGCGGCATGGGCATCGAGCACCGGTTCGAGTTCGGGATCGGCCTCGATCGACGTGACGCACGCCGCCTCCTGCAGCAGCGCGAGCGTGAGCGTACCAACGCCCGGGCCAACCTCGAGCACGCGCTCATCGCCCGTGAGCTCGGAAAGCTCGCAAATGCGCTCAATTACATGGTTGTCGATCAGGAAGTTCTGGCCCAGGCGATGCTTGGTCGCAAGGCCAAACTCCTCCAGCAGCTCCCTTGTTGCCGTGGGGTTTGCCAAAGGCGAAGTTGTCATAGTTGCCTCCTTAGCATGATGGCGGCGTCTTGAAACAAAAGGGCATGGACCGTTGCGGCCATGCCCTTACATCTAAACAGCAAATTGCCGATATGGCGCGCGGCGTCTTAGCCCAGACGCGGGAACAGCGGCTCACCCTTCTCGACGGGCTGACCACCGGCAAGCAGGCCCCAAGCGCAAATGCCCTTGAGGTCGTCGCTCGCGGCCTCGTCCTCGCAGGACAGGCGGCGCAGGGCTTCGGCAGAGGTCTGAGGCATGAGCGGCATCAGCAGGTGAGCGGCAATGCGGATGGCCTCGAGCAGGTTGTAGATCACAAATGCCAGCTCGTCAGCCTTGGCCTCATCCTTGGCAAGCGCCCAAGGCTCGGAGTCCTCGATGTAGTGGTTGGCGGCGTGGATGAGCTCCATAACCTCGTCCTTGGCTCCGCCGTAATCGAGCACGTCCATCTTGGCCATGTAGCGGTCGACCAGGCCATCGGCGATCTTTGCCAGCGGGTTGTCGAACGCATCGAACGATGCGGGCTTGGCGGGCGCGCAACCGTCAAAGTACTTGCCGCTCATGTTGAGCGAACGCGAGATAAGGTTGCCCCAGCTGTTGGCCAGGTCGGCGTTGTAGACCTGCTCCATGCGATCGAAGCTGATAGCGCCGTCGGTACCGGGAACGACGTCGGTCATAAAGTAGTAGCGATAGCCCTCGACGCCCAGCATGTCGATAACGTCCTGCGGAGCGATGGCGTTACCGCGGCTCTTGGACATCTTCTCGGCCTTGCCGGTCTCGGCATTGCGCACGGTCAGGAAGCCGTGGGCAAAGACGTGCTCGGGCAGGGCCTCGCCGATGGCCATGAGCATGGCGGGCCAAATGACGCAGTGGAAGCGGATGATGTCCTTACCCACGATGTGGAACTGCGCGGGCCAGCGATAGGCCAGCTCGGCACGCGCCTCGTCGGTGTCGACACCGTAGCCGACGGCCGTCATATAGTTGAGCAGCGCGTCAAACCATACATAGGTCACATGGCCCTCGTCAAACGGAACCTGGATGCCCCAGTCAAAGCTCGTGCGACTCACGGAAAGGTCGTTGAGGCCGCCCTCGACAAAGCTGCGAACCTCGTTCATGCGGAACGCAGGCTCGACAAAGTCGGGGTGCTCGTCATAGAGCTTGAGAAGCTTGTCCTGGAAGGCGGAAAGCTTAAAGAAGTAGGACTCCTCCTGGACGCGCTCAAGCGGACGGTGGCAGTCGGGGCATAGATGCTGGCCGACGCTGCCGTACTCCTCGTCGCCCTTCTGGACCTGCGTATCAGTGAAGTAGGTCTCGTCAGGCACGCAATACCAACCGTCGTAGCTGCCCTTATACAGGTAACCGGACTCCTTCATGCGCTCCCACAGGTACTGCACGGCATGATGCTGGCGCGGCTCGGTGGTGCGGATGAAGTCGTCGTTGGAAATCTCGAGCTTGCTCCAAAGCTCCTTGAAGTGCGGAGCCTGGCTGTCGGTCCACTCCTGCGGCGTCATGCCATGCTTGGCTGCGGCCTCGGCGACCTTCTCGCCGTGCTCGTCCATGCCGGTCAGGAACTTGACGTTATAGCCGGCGGAACGGCGATAGCGAGCCTGAACGTCGGCGATGATGGTGGAATAAGCCGTGCCCAGGTGCGGATCGGCGTTGACGTAGTAGATGGGCGTCGTGATAAAGAACGAAGGCTTGCTTTGATCCATGGGGTTTGTCCTCCAGAAAAACGTTGCATACAGAGGATGATTCTAGCGCAAGGGCTGGATATCCTCCATCTATTGCATATCGAGCACCATGGCATAGACATCGCGCTTGCGGCGCGAATACTTCTGAGACAGGCGCTTGGCCACCGCAGACGCGGGCTCCCCCTCCTCGAGCGCGGCGCGGATATCCTCGCGCAGGGCCTCGTCGGGATCCGCTGCCGTGGCGCCGACCGGCACGATACCGGCCTCCTCATCCTCGCTCGGTGGCGCGATGACCAGCGCAATCTCGCCCTTTACCTCGCCGCGAGCACGCAGCTCCTCGGCAAGCTGGTCAGCGGGCCCGCGCAAGACCTCCTCGTGCAGCTTGGTGAGTTCGCGGCAGACGGCAACCTCACGCTGGGGAAAGACCTCCGCCACGGCCTCGAGCGTCGCCACGATGCGATGTGGAGACTCGTAGAAGATGAGTGCGCCGGGCACCACGGCAAGGCGCTGCAAACGGCGCACACGGTCGCCGTGCTTTCGGCCCAAAAAGCCCTCGAAGAAAAAATGCTCGCAGGGAATGCCGGACGAAACAAGCGCCGTGACGCAAGCAGAGGGCCCGGGAATAACTTCGACGGGCACATCGGCCTCACGCGCCGCCTCGACCAGCGCCTGGCCGGGATCGGACACGCTCGGCATGCCGGCGTCCGAGGCAAAAGCGAGGGTCTCCCCCGCCAGCAGACGGTCGACCAGGCCGGCGGCGCGGCTGGCGATCACATTCTCGTCGCAACGGACAAGCGGCTTGGAAATGCCCAGGTGCATCAGTAGCTTTGACGTCACACGCGTGTCTTCGCAGCAGATGGCATCAGCAGCGGCAAAGGCCTCACCAACGCGCGGGGACAGGTCGCCCAGGTTGCCGATGGGCGTGCCGACCACATAGAGTTTGCCCGTATGGGCGCTGTTTTGCGTCATATCAACCTATTCAATCATGCCGCGCTCGAGCGTACCGAGCGCCGCGCGGGCGTCCCATGCTGCAATGCGCTTCTCGGTCTTCCACGTTTGGAAGAACCAACCGGCAGCCGGCGCAAACGAAGCCAGCTGGTTGGCGATAAACACGCGCTCGTAGGCATTGCGGCCCTCGGGCGTAACCGACGAGTTGGCAAAGATCGCCGCGCCCGACCATTCGCCCACCAGCACGGGGAACCCAGTCGAAATCGCTTCTTTAAGCTCGCGCTTGTTACGCGAAATCGCCGTCGTCAGCCCGCGAGGGCTCGTGATGTCGAGCGCATACTCGTCGCGGTAATGGTACAGGTGAAGGTCCATGTAGACGTTCTTGTACTTGGCGCCGCGCATAAAATGCTTCCACTCGCTGGGATGCCCCGACGACGAGAAGACGACGATCTTATCCTCGGGCATATACGAACGGACGAGCTCGTAGGCATCGCGATAGAAATTGCGCAGGTAGTGAGCAGGAATGCCATCCGTCATGGTGAAGAGGCTCTTGCGAACGCTCATCTGCGGCGTGTCCAGCAGCTCAATGCCCAGCAGGCTCTCGGCCTCGCCATAGCGATCGGCCAAGCGCTCGAGCACGTCGAGTGCGACATGACGGCCGTTGGTGGACGAATGCCACTCGGCAACAGCCTCCGGCGTGGTGGGCGAATCGTTGGAATCGCCCTGGCCACCGGGCACGGTTGCCAGATCGAGCAGCACGCGGATGTCGTACTTGGCAGCCCACTCAATTGCGCGGTCGATGTAATCGACAACCGATATGTAGGAGGCATCGGACTCCTGTGAGCCAAAGGCATACCAGGGCACCGGCAGACGCACGGCATTGAGACCGATCTGCGCCATGCGGCGAAAATCGTCCTCGCTCACAAACGTCTCGTAATGGCGGCGCATGCGCTCGTTATAGGCGGCGGTACCCATGGCCTCCTGTAGCTCAGCCGCGTTGGATGCACCGGTCGCCGCGTACAGCGACGGGGTCACCCAAGGCTCGGGAATAAACCAGCCAGAGAGATTAACGCCGAGTATCCTCTCCATCACTGCCCCCTTCGGATCATGCAGGTCGAACCCGCATCGTATTGCGTAGGATAAGTATCGTTTTGAGTATACCCGCGTGTGCGGACAGGCGACCGAACGGTCTGCAAAGTGACGCGAAAGTGGGAGGAATGTCTGGGAGCAGACGGACTCGGAATGGTGCGACGAGGTGTGTACGCGCGCCGGAGGCAGGCACCGGAAAGTGTGTCCCGTTCTGAGCCCTTATTCTGGGACGCAGTTTCCGCAGAACCCTACATAAAAGAAAAGGACCCCTTTGCAGAGGTCCTAGTCAATTCAAGGTGGCGGGGAAGGGAATCGCGTCCGCGCGCTGCGCGGACGGACCGCTGCGGCGCTTACGCGCCTTGCGAGCTGCGCTGGCAAACGCTTACGCGTTTACTCAGCTCCGCGCCCTCACGGGGTTCGATTCCGTGCGAGGGCTACATAAAAGAAAAGGACCCCTTTGCAGAGGTCCTAGTCAATTCAAGGTGGCGGGGAAGGGAATCGAACCCCTGACACGAGGATTTTCAGTCCTCTGCTCTACCAACTGAGCTACCCAGCCATTTGAGGTGTGCCTTGTTTCAAGGCTTGATTAGTATAACCAAGGACGCGTTCCGGTCAACCGAGAATTTCAAAAAAGTTTTTGAGCACAGCCTCGGTTCTTTAAATCGGCACGTCAGAGGCATCAGCCGGCAGCAAGAAGTTTTTCGCTCAGAGCCGCACGGGCAAACTCACTTGGCGTCATCCCCTCGGCAGCCGCCCGTCGACGAATGGCCTCCTTCATTCCCAGAGGAATCTTGACCGACAGCGTTGCCGTCCCCTCACCTGAGAGTGGGGGCCGTCCATGCACGATCCCACCAACGGTGTGTTCGCCATCCGGAAACTCTCCGCGCTCGTACGACTCGCACCACGCGTCAATCATTTCATCCGTTACAACCTGACCATTAGCGGCCGTATACGTCTTGCCCATCATCGACCCCTTTGCCGAGCCCGTTCAATCTCCTGCCAAAATTTCTTCTGGACTGGAGACAAGGCATGAATGATAAGCCCCCACGGACAAGCTCGACCGCGACAAGCTCCACGCTTCGTCCGTCTGGGAGCCATCCAATCGCAAGCCATCTCGGCGGCTCGTCCTTCGGCTCGCGACGAATGCACTCAGTAACCGCAAGCCAAGCGCTAAGCACCTGCTTTTCCGTCAGGTGCTTTTTAGCGTTGGGATGGATCTCAACATCCATGCATCTTCTCCTCCATCTTACCCAATTTCGTATGACGAAAGTCCGCTGTCGCCAATTCTTAAGCCGGCACGCGTTGGAGAGCAGGGGTCGAAACAATGATTGAAGGACGCTCTAGTACGGCCCAGGCGCCGGGGCAGGAGCACATACGCCAGGGACGTACGTTTTCGTAGCATACGAGGACATAGCCACGTGCATCGATAAAGGCGATATCGATGGGATAGGCCATAAAACACGTATGGACCGAAGAGCAGCGTGGAAATGCCATGACGAGCGGCAGACCGTTGGCGGCAACCGGACACCGTCCCAGCATGCCGCGCAGGCGCACGGCAAACGACTCCGCCACCGCAAACTCGGCCGGCGTCCAGCCCAGCCTATTGAGTGCCCGCGCGTAGGCGATGTAGGACGAGACCGCGGTCACATGACCACCCCCGGACGCCATGGATCGACCGTCACCGCGCGCTCGTGCGACAACGTTGTCGGCGCCCCCAGCGGAACGCCAGCGATGCTGAGAGAAGTCGGCCACGGCTCATAGTGCATGGTGCAGGTGTAGGTCCTAAACGTACCGGATAGGGAGAGCAGGCCACCATCCGATGCCTCCGCGCCTTGCTCGCTCGACACTTCGATCTGCAAGTCATAGCCTTCCATGGCATTCAGAATTTGAGTCCGGACCGTCGCCGAGGCATCGACAGAGCTTTCGTCGCCCTCCCCGCTCGGCGCCACGGCGTGCGCCAACACGATGTCGGGCACCACGCGGTCGAAGCGCGCGACAGCGCTGGCAAAGATCATGACGTTGTATACGATGAGTGCCAGCACCAGCAAAACGGGCGTAACCACTGCTATCTCCACCGTCGCTTGGGCGCGCTCCTCGCGCAGACGCATGCGGATACTCATTACGACCCACCGCCCAGAGCGCCAACCAGCGTGGCGACATCGACGGTGAGCGGGATGGAGCCGCCGCCGGGCAGAGGAATCTCCGCAAGCGTGAACACCGTACCGCTGATGGTGCGTTCGACTTGATATTCCAACGCCTCGCAAAGCGCCTTGGGATCGGTCACGCCCAACGGAATACTTCGCAGTTTGTCTTGCGCTTGAGAGAGACCAGCAATGTCAGACCCCGGGCTCTTAATGACGTTGGCGGAATCAGTCAGCACCGGCTTTCGCAGGCGCAAGTCGCACGGTTCCAAACCCAGCGCCGCCACGGACGCCGAAACGGTATCGCCGAGCCACGATGCAATGGAGCCCAACGCGCCGCTGCCCCCTCCTAGGCCTTTAATCATCTCGTCCATAAGTTCGTCGGCCGAACCTTGGATGTCTCCGTATCCCACAAGCAGCCGCCCCCAGACATCCATGACGCCGTCGAGCACGCCGGCAACGCCGCCCGAGCGTTCCTTCAATGTCGAGAAAAATCGCGAAAGCACGTTGTTTTGCGCCGTCGCCCCATCGGGCGCCAGCACCGCGGCAGAGATGGCACCGCGATCGCCAAGTCTGACTGCCGTGTTAAACGAAGAGTTGAGTTCATCGGAGCTCGAGATGGCACCCGAAACCGCAAAGGCAACCACGCCGTTGCGACCGGGCGGAGCGATACGCGGGCGCTCACCGGAAAGTTCTTTGATGGCGGTATCGAACGCATTGCCCGCACGGTCGGCTTCGTCCTCGGTCTGACGCTCGAGCTCGAGCTCCTTGTTGCGACAGTCGACGTAGTCCTCCAGGGCGTCTTTAAACTTGTCAAAGTGATACTCGAAGCCGTTTTCGATAGAGGTTGAAGGCGCCGCAACAGCACCAAGCGACAAAACGCCAAAATGGCATTTGCTGCATTTATCCTGTCCATCGTAATCGGCAACCGAAGCAAATCCGCTCGGCGTCCCTTTCTTATAGTTAGGGCAGGTCGTCCCGTAATGCAGATACGCCTTGTCATCGTTCACGCTCGTCGGCCACACCGCATCGGTATAGAGTTCCGTCGCCCGAACCTCATCAGAGTTGCGCGGCAGCAGCGGAATATAGGAGGAAGCCCTGTCTCCGTTCTCGGTTATATATGCCCGATCGACCTCCGCGTTCGCATAGGTATAAAACGCCTTACGCGCCGCAGACTCTGCCTTCATCTCGACACTCGAGCCCTGGGGCTTCTCATTTGTCAGACGCCAATGGTAGTAGTCCTTCGCGCGATCAAGGGCAACTTGAGGCTCCCACGTAACGCTCGATGAGTAATGCGGATTTTGAACACCGGAAAGATCCGTTAGGCTTTTCGCGCGCTCCCACATGCAAGAACAGCTGCCGACCGAGCCCTTGTCAGACCCACCACAATCCGCCAGCCAAGCACGCTCTTTAGCCTTCGCCGTGTCCTCAGAAGCCTTCCGCAGCTCCTCGGCCGCACGCTCTAAATCATCTGATGTGTCTTTAATGGTATCGGTCGAGATCTCGGACCCTTTGAGCGCAGCGAAGTCCGACTCGGATGTCCTGGGCACGGCAAGCGCCGTACCGGTATAGGTCACACTATCGGTATCCTGCGCCGACACCGCCTGCGTGGCACGCGCGGCGATCAGATACGGCAGGGCCGTCTCGATTTTCTGTAAGCCTTCCGATGCGCTTTTGGCAAACTTGTTGCGCGTTTTAATGATCTCGATCCCGGTGTCGACCATATTGCCGGCAACCGGCTCGGCACCCGGGATGAGGATGGCGACCAGGCCCGTCCCGATCGTGGCAAACCCCGCCAGCCCCAGACTCAAGATACTCGCATCAACCACCGTGGCAGCCGTGTGATAGGACGACACCACGTTGGCACCCGCCAGCGCGCCGCTATCAGCCGCCACCTGGGTGTCCCCGGCACGCGACATGCTCCATATCGCCGCGGTCGACGAAAACAACAATGTGAGCACCACTAGGATGACCACGGCAGAAGAAAGCGTGGTATAGGCACCGTCTTCGATAAACAGATCGACACCGGCTCGACCCATAAAGCCGCCTCGTTTGCGGAGAGCGCCTGGTCGACGGCGGGCCGCAAACCCTTGCGTCACCCGCAACAGGCAGCGCTTAATCCCATGTAGCAATCCACGAATCATAATCTCCCTCCAGCCATTCGGGACGCGATTGATACGAGACATCGACCTTGAGCTCAACGTAGCCGCCCTCGGCGGTACCACCCATAGCCTACGCAAACGCACCGATCACGGGCAACGGCTTGACCTCGCCGGAAACGGACACGGACGAGACGCCACCCGCACCGGCCCGGCCAAGCTCGATATCCCACGACAGCGGCCCGCCGGCATGAAAAATCGAAGCGTTGGGCACTGCGGCAAGCCGGCGGCGAGTGAACTCCTCAAGATCGTCGTCCTCCGCCGTCGTCGTGGTCATGAGCCGCGCGGTCTCGGCGGCGGCAGACTCCATGACCGCGCGCGTATAGAGCAGGCACACCGGTTGCAGTGCGAGAAGGATGAGCGTCAGAAACGTCGGCAGCAAAAAAGCGGCCTCGACCGTAGACTGCGCCCGGTCCTCGCACGCGATATCAATACAACGCGATGTCCTTAGCGCCCGCAGCGGCGTCGATAACCGACGTCGAGGCAACGCCATGGGATGCCGCCCGCTCAACCAGCGCCGCCAAGCGCCCATCGGTGCCGGCACGCCAAAGTCCCGCGATCGCCAGCACGATCGATAACAGCGCCACCGTGACGATGGCGTATTCGACCGTCGCCTGGGCAGATTCCTCACGCAGGACATCATGCATTTCACGATCCCTCCTTTGAGTCCGTTGCCTGCGGGCTCAGGCGCACGGCGCGCAGACGACACGAAGCATCGCCAGCATCCGCGGCAATTGTCACCATATCGACCCAGCCGCGTCCGTCGCGCACGATGGCGCCCCACACGTTTCCCTTGATGTCGAGATAGCCGCTCAGAGCAAGTTGCGCCGTGGGTACCTCGCGATAGGCACGCAGCATATCCGCCGCCGCTTCGGTCATCGGTCGGTCCTCGGACCATGCAAGCCGGACCGCAATCGCGTTGCCCTCAGGCGAATCCGTCGCAGTGCCAGACCGCTTGTCGAGCGCCCGCAGAAAGGTTTGCGCCGTGACAGCGACATCCGAATCGTCCGCATCTCGCATCTCATCTTTTTGAGACGCCACCGCCGAATCTGAGCCCAAATCGGAGGCGGTCCCAGGACGCTGCTGCCGCGGGGCGTTAAGCCCCCAAAGCACCGCCGCTATCGCCACGGTCAGGCAAGCAAACACCAGCAGCATCCCGATGGGGCGCTCGCCCTCTACAGGCTGTTGATGCCCTCGCTGATCGCATCCCATAGCTCTTTAACCTTGCCTTTAAATGCAACGATGGCAATAATCGCGATCACCACAAGTACGCCCACTAAAATGGCGTACTCGGTGGTACCCTGCGCGCTCTCCTCCTGCAACAGCTCCTTGGCATGCTGGCGAGCGCGGATCGCCCGGCAAAAAGCCCAGTTCCAAGCCTTGTCAGCAACTTCGACCATCGTGTTCATGTATTCCTCCCTACATCATCCCGCCTGCTCCCAGCAGCGGGCCCAATATGGACAGAAGCAACGCCGGCAAGATGAGCGTGCCGGTGGGAATCAGCAGCTTGACGGGTGCACGCTCGATCTCGCGCTCGACCGCGGCGCGATGAGCCGCACGGATCTCGCGACTTTGAGCGGCCAGCGTCTCGGCAAGTGGGGCACCCAGGGCGAGCGCCTGCCCCACCGTGATGGCAAAGGTCTCGAGCGCTCGCACGTCCAGGTCGCGCGCGGCGGCCAACAACTCGTCCTCACGCGTGCCCACGCCCACCTGCCACGCCATGCAGGCGCGCTCAAGGCGAAGAGCCAGCACTGACCGGCGGTTGGCGCAGAAAATCTCAAGCGCCGCATCAAACGAAAGACCGGCCGAAAGACCCAAGCGCACAACATCGATCATCTCGGACACTTCGCCGAGCGACACTCGCGCCGGGCCGCCCGCTCCAACCGCGCCCTTCACTCGCGCGGTCAGAGCATCGACCACCGAGCGACCCGCGGCAGCGACCAGCACCGCCTCGCGCTTGCAGGCCCCTGCGATCTTGCGTGCATCCGCCCGATCCAAACCCGTCGCGACAAATACACTCAGGGCGCACAGGCAAGCCGCAACTGCAACCGGGGCGCTCATAGCTCCACCCGCATAATGCGCCGGATAACCACCAGGGCAACGGCGTTGAGGGCAAGACCCAGCACCACAGCGCCCGCGCCGGCAGGCGTCGCAAGACCGCGACGAAAATCTGCCGAAAGCAGCGCCAACACCGCGCACATGCCCGCCGGCATCGCCGCGACCATATGCGCAGACATGCGAGCCTGCGACGTCTTAACATCCAGGCGGCGCTTGAGCTCAATGCGCTCCCCCACCATGCTCGACGCCTCGGACAGTAAGTCGGCAAGCGGAGCGCCGGTGCGCTGAGACACCTTAAGCGCCAAGGTCACAAGCGAAAGACCGGGGGCGTCGATACGCACGAGCAAGTCATCGAGCGCGTCGGTCGCCGAGATGCCGCAATCGATCGCCGCCGCCACGCGCAAAAACTCGGTATGCACTGGCTCTTGCGCATGAGCGCCCACAAAGCGCATGCCCTGGGCCAGCGAATGTCCCGAGGCAAGCGACATGGAAAGTGCGGTAAACGCCTCGGGCATTGCCTCTTCTGCATCGTGTTGCTCGCGCCGGCTCTCAAAGCCATCCCGAGCGGCACCAACGGCAAACGGAGCAACAAGTCCCAAGGCAAATCCGAGGGGCGATAACGACACCATCGTTAGTAAAACGCAGCAGACACCGCTCGATAGCAGCAGAAACGCCAAACGTCCCGAAGCATCTTCGATCACGAGGCCAAGGCGATGCGCCGGAGCCAGCGATGCCCACGAACGGGCGATCTTTTTCAGCAGATCGTTTTCCACCAGCTCACGCGGCAGCTTCTCTGCCACCGTCTCGAGCGCCTGACGTGCCAGCTCCGCCGGCGGTACCTGCGGCACACGAGGTTCCGCCCCGCACGCCGTCGCGACAGAAAGCCCTGCCAAGCCCCCTACGACGAGGGGCACAGTGATCTCCATTCGTCCACCTCCTCTTGTGTGAGCGTCCCCGACCGCAGGCCTTCTGCGATAAACGGCGGCTCGCGGTCAAGCGTCCAGGTGCGCTCGGCGGCATCGAACGTCACATAGCGCTCGAGCTCTACGCCGCCCGATGCGGCGCGTCGCACCCCCGAATACGAGGAGACGAAGCGCCTGCCATCGGCGTGGCGCTCGGACATCACGATACCGTCGAGTGCCATGGCAATCTGCTCCTCGATGAGCTCGCTCGGCAGATCGATGCCATAACGTGCAAGCAACGTCAGACGCACCACGGTCTCCTGTTCTGAACCCGCATGAAGCGTGGTGAGCGACCCGTCGTGGCCCGTGTTCATGGCCTGCAACATGTCGCAGCACTCGGCACCGCGCACCTCGCCCACCACGATGCGGTCGGGGCGCATGCGCAGGGCATTAGTCACCAGGTCGCGGATCGTCACCGCGCCCTCGCCCTCAATTGAAGCCTCGCGCGCCTCTAGGCGCACCACGTGCGGATGATGCGCAAACTTGAGCTCGGCAGAGTCCTCGATCGTCACGATGCGCTCGCCGGTGGAAATCTCGCATGACAACGCGTTGAGCAGGGTGGTCTTACCAGATCCCGTGCCTCCCGCAACCGCCAGGTCCTGTCGCAGCGACACCGCGCACGACAGCAGCTGCGCATACCAAAGCGGCAGCGACCCCAGCCCCACAAGCTCGTCCAGCGAGCAGATGCGGTCCGAGAACTTTCGGATGGTGAGAATCGGTCCGTCAATCGCCACAGGCGGAATCACCGCGTTGACGCGATAGCCCGTTTTGAGGCGGGCGTTGACGATGGGGCTGCGCTCGTCGATACGACGGCCAAGTGGCGAGATGATGCGGTCGATAAGCACACGGATCTGCTCATCATCCTCAAACGCATGCTCGATGGGGTACAAGACGCCGCCGCGTTCAAAGAAAGCCGAGCGGCAGCCGTTGATCATGATCTCGGTAACGGTATCGTCCTCGATGAGCGGCTGCAACGGCCCCAAGCCCACCACGTCATCCAAAATCTCGTCGATGATGGTCTCGCGCTCGGGCGTCGCGAGATCGGTCGGCTCCTCAACATTGAGCGCCGCCTCCACCGCGGGACGCAATTCCGAGCGGGCAAGTGCCGGGTCGATATAGGCGCTGATACGCGCCACTTCGTCGTAACCCATGCGGTCCATCACGGCGCGCTTGGTGCGTCGTTTCACGGCGCGGCGACGCCCCACATCTACAGGCGCTGCCGCCGCCGCAGCGCCGGCAGCCTTAATCCTCGTTTGCAGGCTCATCGCTGATCACCCTCGCGCGACCAGGGAAGGCGGATACGCGGGCGTTCGGTGCGCGTTGCACGGTCGGCGACCATATCGCTCCAAGGGCCGACGGCGCACCCCAGTTCCACGAGCATCTCGCGCGTGGCCTCGCGCACGCTAGTCGCAAAAGCGCTGGTCTGCCCCACTGCCTCGTCAGCGCGCCCAAACGCCATGAGCGCGGCGAGATCCTGCCCGCCATCGGCGATACGAATCTTGGAGCTTAACGCACAGGCAATCTCAAAGCGCATGGCGACGTCCTCGTCTGCCCCGCGCGCACCGAACCGGTTGAACACGGCGCTCATGCGCGTGCGCGGCACACCTACTCGACCTGCCAGTTCAATGACGCGCGATGCCGATGCCGCGGACGACACCGCCGCATCGCCAACGACCAGGCAACGGTCGCTCGCCGCCACCGCAGCCGCCACGGCGTCGCCCCAAAAGACCGAGGTATCGATAAAGACCACGTCGGATTCGCGACGCAGAACATCAAGCAGTAGCTCCACCGGACGTGCCATGAGCTCGGCTTGCTCGGGCGCCGCGACGGGACCCCAGAGCGTAACGCCCGGCGCCACGCGCATCGAAGCGGCTACGATATCCGGCTCGGTGAGCATGCCCGCCGCCGACGGCTCGATAAGTGCCGCCATATCGCGCGGAGCATCGACGCCTAACAAGTCGTAAAGGTTTCCAAACATCAGGTCCAGGTCGAGCACGGCGGCACGCAAGCCCAACAGCGACGATGTGTGTGCCATGGTGGCAACGATCGTCGACTTGCCGCAACCGCCCGAACCCGAAACAGCACAGACGACCGGTGCCCGACGCGACGGAATCGAAGCGTCCGCCGACAGCGCGGGGGCTGACGGCGCAGGAACCGGCGACACGGACGCGGGCGATAACATCCCCGTCTCCCCCGCCGCGGTCACGTGCTGAGTCCAAGCCGGCATGGCAGGCTGCCCGGTCTGCGGTTCCGAAGCTAAAGACGCAGCGGCACACGGCTCGCCAGCCCCGGCAAAACCCTCGACCTCGTCGAGCTCATCGGCCAGATTTACGCCGTGCACGTATCCCATATCTTCAGCCAGAACGTCATCGCCATACGGCACCGGCCCTCCAGCGTCATCGTATACAAGGGGGTTCCGGGGGCGCCGACCATGCTCGGCTTCCGCTTTTCCATAATCATCAACACGCGGGCCTCTTGTAGCGCGAGGCGCCCCGGGTTCCCTATCAACAAAAGCATCGGGCTCAATCGTCATGCGCCGATCGGAATCAACCGCTCCCTCGCCCGCGCGCCCGTTGCCGCATATACTGTGCGCAGCGATGACCTCGGTCGCCCCCGCGCGAAACAGCCCCTCGATATCCGACGGATCGAGCGCTTCTATCAACACGACCACGCGACTCACGCGGCCTTCGGCCGTCAGGCGCGCAACAGTCTTGCGCACATCTTCGGTATCAAACAGAGACGCCGCGATGATGGCAGCCCCGCGGCGCGACGGAAACGCCCGCGCCATGGAAACCAGCCCGTCCAGGTCACCCACGCGAAGCACCTGTGCACCCGCGTCACGGCCCTCGACTTCCCGCTGCAACAGCCCGTAATCGCCGCACGCGCAGCACGCAAGCCAGATCGCCTTCATCACTCGTCGCCTCCGCTCTTTTTGCCGCGCGCCGTGGCGGGAATCGTCAAGCTGACCGTTCCCTTGCCCGAGGCGCCCAGCAGTTCCTTGACGTCTTCGGGGTCAGCCGCCAGCGTCACCCATTCGATCTTGCCCTCGCGCGTGGCACCGGAATCCTCACTGGTATCGATCACGTACGCGCCGCACAGCCGATCGGTTACGCCGTCTTTTTGCACATACACATCCACGTAGCTGCCCACGCCCGTGGCGCCGCCGACCGAGTGCTCGGCATCGACCGCCACCGAAACGGCGACCTTGCCCTTAGGCACCTCGAGCTTGTGGCTCTCGGCCTTGGTGTAGACATTGCAGATCACGGCGTTTTTGGGAATACGCGAAGTCGTCACGTCGCCGCGCACCTGGCGCAGCTCGGTCGCCGCGTCACGCGGCAGCAGGCTCGTCAGCCATTCCTGGGTTATGACATTGGTCTCATCGAGGGTCTCGCCCACATCGATATCGCGCGCCGCGACGCATACCTCGACGCGATCGCCACCGTACTTGGCCAAGGTCTCAGCCTGGACCTGTTCGGCTTGCGAGCGGATCGATGAGCCGTAAACCATGCAGAGCAGAGCAGCGAGCACGCCCGCGACCAGACTGATGGCGATGCGCTTGCTCTTGTTCACGGCCGCTCCTCTCATGGCAGTGCCGGGCGAATGCCCGTACCACCATTGTCTGGGCGGTCAGAGTGCAAAGCGGCGCAATCGCAATCTTGGTTTTCGATGTCAAACCAATCGCTGACCAAAAGCTGACCAGCCCGTCAAGCTCGTGGCAAGGTTTTGGTCAGCACGTCAGCAAACTGCATGTTTCGAGGCTTTTCCGCAGCAAAAAGCCGTCTCCCGAACAGTTGGGAAACGGCTGTCATAGGAAAAATCAATTACAGATGGACATCGGGATCGAGCATTTGAGCACTCACGCGCATGGATAACGCCAGGTTTTGGAACGTTTCCAGACGCAGGCTATCGATCTGCCCGGCGTCCTCGGCCTCGCGAACGGCGCAACCCGGCTCATGGGTATGCGTGCAATCGCCAAACCGGCACGCGCGCGATGCCTCGACAATCTCGGGGAAGGCGCGGGCCAGTCCCCGCTCGTGACCCACGAGCGGTAGGCTGCGCAGGCCCGGGGCATCGGCGATCACGCCGGCGTCGCCCGGCAGCGTCACCATCACGCGCGCGACGGTAGTGTGACGGCCCTGGTCGTCGCGTTCGCGCACACCGCCGGTCGCCAACGTATCGTGGCCCAGCAGCGCATTGAGCAGCGTCGACTTGCCGGCACCCGACTCGCCCAGAATCATGGCGCAGCTCCCGGCAGGCACGCAGGCACGGACCTCGTCCAGGCCGCGGCCCTCGGCAGAGGACGTCACGATCACGCGCACGTCCGGACCCACCAGGCGGCGCACGCGGTCCAGATCGCGCTCGAGTTCCTCGGCATCGCAGCGGTCAGCTTTGGTGAGTACCACCACCGGCTCGGCATCGCAGTCGAGCGCCAATACCAGCGAACGCGCCACACGGTCGAGCAGCACCTCGCCGGCACCGAGCGCCTGCACGATTAGCACGCTATCCACGTTGGAGCAGAGCACCTGGCGCTCTCCGCGGGCACGGCCGCGCCAACGCTCAAAGCTCGTACGGCGCGGCAGCACGCATTCAATCACGCCCATATCGTGCCCGGGAGCGCGGCGCACCGCCACACGATCGCCCACGGCAGGCAGCAGGACCTCGTCCCCACCGCGCGACTTGGCAAATCCCACGGCATGCTCGGCGCGGAAGGTATCGTCGGCAGTCGCCACCAGCGGAAACCCACGATCCAAGCGCACCACGGCGCCAAGCTGCATCTGCTCGGGCTCCTCGGCATGTGCGCAGAAATCATCAAAGGCAGCCTGCTGAGCTTCATCGACCGGCAGGCCATCAAACGCCGGAACGTCCTGCAGCGCGTCGAGTCCCGGCACGCTCGCCAGCAGCTCCTCGGCAGACGCGGGAGCCTCGGTCGCGAGCTTCCGACGACGATCGCGCTTAGCCCGCGCTCCCGTCGTCTTTTTCTTCGCTTTAGCCTTAGCCTTGCCCACAAGCGCCTCCCAGCACAAAACCACACAACTGAGCAGGTATTTTACCCACAAAAAAGAGTCGGTCGAGCAAGTGCTCGACCGACTCACATACTTTCCCTCAGCTAATGGTCCCGAGAGGTTATCCGAAGGCCCGCCCGCCGGGAGGGGTTTCTTCTGAGCGATCCCGCAGCGCGAAGCGCGAGGACCAGCGAGGAAGAAACCCCGCAGGCGGTCGGGCCGGTGGGAAGGATGGCCTTTCGACCTACTCCTTCTCGACCGCGCGCATGATCGCCTTGTAGATCTCCATCAGCGGAATGATCAGGAAGGCAAGACCCAGGGCAGCGACAACGCCCTTGAGCTCGAGCGTCACGGGGCCAAAGAACATCTCGGCAAGCGTCGGCTGCACGGTTACGATCACCGTCAGCACCAGCGCCAGCGCGGCAGAGGCCCACAGCCACTTGTTCTGCTTCTTCATCTTAAACAGCGACGTGCGACGGCTGCGCATATTGAAGCAGTGGAAAATTTCGACCATGTTGAGCGTGATGAACGCCATCATCACGCCTTCCTCGTCGGCGGCGCCGGCGATCATATCGGCGATGTGGATGTAGCCCATGTCAAAGTACACGCCCACAAAGAAGCTCGCCAGCACCAGCACGGTGATGATTAGGCCCTGGACCACGCAGTCCAGACCCATATGTCCGGCAAAGACACCGTCCTTGGCGTTGCGCGGCTTGCGCTTCATGATGTTGCCCTCGGCATCCTCCATGCCCAACGCGAGCGCGGGGAAGCAGTCGGTAACCAGGTTCACCCACAGCAGCTGCACCGGCTGGAAGATGGTAAAGCCGATGAGCGTGGCGATAAACACCGAGAACACCTCGGCAAGGTTGGCCGAAAGCAGGAACTGGATGACCTTGCGGATGTTGTCGTAGATGCGGCGACCCTCTTCGCAGGCGCCGATGATAGTGGCGAAGTTGTCGTCGGCGAGCACCATGTCGGCGACGTTCTTGGTGACGTCGGTGCCGGTGATGCCCATGCCCACGCCAATGTCGGCGCGCTTGATGGACGGGGCGTCGTTGACGCCGTCGCCCGTCATGGCGACAATCTGGTCGCGCGACTTCCACGCCTCGACGATGCGGGTCTTGTGCTCGGGCTGGACGCGGGCGTACACGCCAAAGTCCTCGATGTGCGCGTCGAGCTCCTCGTCGCTCATGCGGTCGAGATCGGCGCCTGTGATGGCCTGGCTGCGATCGGTGACGATGCCCAGCTGCTTGGCGATGGCCACGGCGGTGTCGATGTGGTCGCCCGTGATCATGACGGTGCGGATACCGGCGTCGTGGGCCTCGCGGATGGCGTCAGCGACCTCGGGACGGACCGGGTCAATCATGCCGGACAGCCCGCAGAAGACCAGGTCATGCTCGAGCGCGGCGGGGCTGCAGTCGGCCGGGACCTCGGTGTAGGTGCGGCTTGCCAGCGCCAGCACGCGCAGGGCCTCGTCGGCCATGGCCTTGTTGGCGGCCACGAGCTCGGCACGACGCTCCTCGGTCAGGGGGACGACCTTGTCGCCGTCGTAGATATGGGTGCACAGGCCGATCACCACATCGGGCGCGCCCTTGGTGTACTGCTCATACTCGCCGTCCAGGGTCTCGACGACCACGGACATCATCTTACGGCCGGAGTCGAACGGGGCCTCGCCCACACGCGGATGCTCGGCGGTCAGGCCGGTGAGCCCCGCCTTGCCGGCATCGTTGACGAGCGCGCACTCAGTCGGCTCGCCCACGGCCTCGCCCAGCTCCTCGTCCCACTGGGCATCGGAGCACAGGGCCATACCGGCCAGGAACTTTTCCTGGGGCGCGGCGAGCTCGTGCTTGACGACGGTCATCTTGTTCTGGGTAAGCGTGCCGGTCTTGTCCGAGCAGATGGTCTGCGTGCAGCCGAGTGTCTCGACAGCAGAAAGCTTGCGGATAATCGCCTGGCGCTTGGCCATCTTGGTCACGCCGAGCGAAAGGACGATAGTCACGACGGCGACCAAGCCCTCGGGGATGGCGGCGACGGCGAGCGAGACGGCGACCATAAAGGTGTCGAGCAGGGCAGTTGGGTCGGTAAGGACGTTGCCCACGCCGTGGCGGACGATGTCGACACCAAAGATCACGACGCAGATGACGATAACCATGATGGTGAGGATGCGGCTGAGCTCGGCGAGCTTCACCTGCAGCGGCGTGAGCTCTTCCTTGGCCTCGGCCAGGGCGCCGGCGATCTTGCCCATCTCGGTGTTCATGCCGGTGCCGACCACGACGGCGCGGCCGCGGCCGTATACCACGGTGGAACCCATGTAGCACATGTTCTTGCGGTCGCCGAGCGGCACGTCGTCGGTGCCGGCGGCGAGCTCGATCACGTTGGCATGCTTCTCGACGGGCACGGACTCGCCGGTAAGGGCGGCCTCCTCGATCTTCATTGTGGCGCTCTCGAGCACGCGGCAGTCGGCCGGGACGGAGTCGCCCGCCTCGAGCATGATCACGTCACCGGGCACGAGCTCGGCGCTCGGCAGGTGCACGAGCTTGCCGTCGCGCAGCACCTTGGACTGCGCCGCACTCATCTCCTGCAGGGCCTCGAGGGCCTCCTCGCTCTTGGCTTCCTGGACCACGCCCAGCACCGAGTTGACAATAACGACGAACATGATGATGGCAACATCGGCAAAGTCGGGCTCGCCCTTGACCATGCCCGTGAGCGCACTGATGACGGCGGCAACGATCAGCATGATGACCATGGGGTCGGCCATCTGCTCAAAGAAACGCTTCCACAGCGGCGTCTTCTCGGCTTCCTCGAGCTTGTTAGGGCCTGTCTTGGCGAGGCGCGAAGACGCCTCGCCGTTGCTCAGGCCGAGGTTCTCATCGACACCTTGGTCGCTGAGCACCTCCGCCGCGGCGGACAGGTATTCCTTTTGCATATAGAGTCCCCTCCTGGGATTCGGGCCACTCAGCAGATTGATGCCCGATCATAATTCCCAGGAGAAGGGCAAGGGCTCATCAAGGCTGCCGTGCTGAGCGGCAGTTGATAGTGGAGCTATGGTACCCCAAAGCGACGCGTCTAGCCAAAACAATCGGTTTGGAAATATGGTCCGCACGCAACGGTGCAGACCGTGTGATGCTCAACATTGGTAAAACGTTTTTTCTTCGGCACATCGTCAAACTGAAATATCGCCCAGATAGCAGCGGTTAGAGCGGTTGGTAAAGATTTTCATATACCGTTTTTCTCGCAAAAAATGAACTTCCATTTCGGCATACGGTCGATTTTTTGGGGTATTCGGTCGGCATTTCGTTATAATCATTTCGGTTTTATTTCTTATGGTTTATCTATCAGCGCAAGACGATGTCAGATGGAGGTCTGAATGTACAAGCGCACCAAGATTGTATGCACCATGGGTCCCGCCTGCGATAGCGACGAGACCATCCGCGAGATGATCAAGGCGGGCATGAACGTCGCCCGTTTTAACTTCTCGCACGGATCCTACGACGAGCACCACGGTCGCATCGAGCGCGTCCGTCGTATTTCCAAGGAGCTCGGTCTGCCCGTCGGCATCCTGCTCGACACCAAGGGCCCCGAGGTCCGCACCGGCCTTCTGGTCGACGGCAAGAAGGTTGCCGTCAAGACCGGCGATAAGATCGTCGTCACCGCTCAGCCCACGTCCGAGGATTTCCACGGCACCGCTGAGCACATCTCCCTCGACTACCTGGCTCTGCCTTCCGAGGTCGAGAAGGGCTCCCTCATCCTGATCGATGACGGCCTGGTTGCCCTCGAGGTCGAGTCCGTCAGCGGCCAGGACATGACCTGCGTCGTTAAGAACGACGGCCTGATCGGCGAGCGCAAGGGCGTCAACATGCCCAACGTCAACATCTCGCTGCCCGCCATCACCGAGCGCGATCGTCAGGACATCCTCTTTGGCCTGACCGAGAACATCGACTACATCGCCGCTTCCTTCATCCGTGACGGCGAGTCCGTCCGCGGCATCCGCAAGCTTTGCCGCGAGAACGGTGGCGAGCACGTGACGATCTTCCCGAAGATCGAGTGCGCCCTGGGCGTCGAGAACTTCGACGAGATCCTCGAGGCTTCCGACGGCATCATGGTCGCCCGTGGCGACCTGGGTATCGAGATCAAGCCCGAGCTCGTTCCGCACATCCAGAAGGAGATCATCGCCAAGTGCAACGCGGCCTACAAGCCCGTTATCACCGCTACGCAGATGCTCGACTCCATGCAGCAGAACCCGCGCCCGACGCGCGCCGAGGTTGCCGACGTTGCTAACGCCATCTACGACGGCACCGACGCCGTTATGCTCTCTGGCGAGTCCGCTGCCGGTAAGTACCCGGTCGAGGCCGTTAAGATGCAGGCCAGCATTGCTCTCGAGACCGAGAAGTACCTCCCGGCCCACGCTCCGCTCGAGGTTCCGGCCGACGCTCACGGCACCCGCGTCGTCAACAACGTTGTGGGTATGTCCGCTGTGAACATGGCCACCACCGTTGGCGCCAAGTGCATCACCGTGCCGACGACCACCGGTCGTACCGCACGCCTGATCTCGCACTTCCGTCCCAACATGCCGATCTGCGCGTTCTCCCGCCACGAGTGGGCCGTCCAGCAGATGATCATGTACTGGGGCGTTATCCCGCACCAGGCCGAGATTACCCAGGGCACCGTCAACGGCACGATCGTCAAGGCGATCGAGACCGCTAAGGAGCTCGGCTACGTCGAGGCCGGCGATCTGACCGTCGCTACCGCCGGCGATCCCCGCATGAGTGTTCAGCTCGAGGACAAGGTCTCCTCGACCAACGTCGCTTACGTCGCTCAGGTGCGCTAAATCGCACTTGCAAGCACGCTTGCATTGCAAAAGGGCCCGGAAGGCTTTGCCTTCCGGGCCCTTTTTAGACCTTCTTCGTATGCCGCATCATCGATTTGTGTTCAGTCGCAAGCCTCTCCGATGCCGAGCGCACCACCGAAGACGCCCTGCGACGGGAGCCGTTGGTCAATTGGAATGAACTGTTCACCGTTAAGCCGGCCGGCTAGCAGCTAGCGATCAGGGGGACTGCGGGAACGTCAGAAGCAGCAACGCGAGCCGCAAATCCCGCCTCGGTCAGCTCGATGACCTCGGTAAACGTTGCATCGAAAAACTCCTCGGTTAGCAGGCGATACGGCGGATGATCGGGCTCACCGGGGTTTTCGCGCACAATCTCGTGCATAACGCCGATGGTCTTGAGCACATACTCCTTATGGATGGGATACTGCCCAAAACGTGCCGCAGCGGTATACAGACGATCGGTCGCACGCGGGATGGAAACAATGCCGAGCGTCTTACCAAACCAGTCAAAATCGCCCTGCTTTTTAATGCGGAATTCCTCGCACGGCTTGCCGCCGTGCGCCTCCAGGTACTGATTCACGCGCGTATTCCATACGGTATCGGCCACCAGATGCGACCAGACGCCCAGCGTTAAATCGAGCAGCGACTGCGCCACATCTTCGGACGCAAGCGAGAACTCACAGGCGCCGGGACCGGCAACCGGCTCGGCATCCTTGTAGCGCTGGGGATAGTGCACGCGGTTCAGTCGCTCGCGCTCCTCGATAATCGAGGTCGCCGCGGCTGGCGCACCGGTGGGCGAACTTTTAAGCAGCGGCGTCACATAGGTATCCCAGAACTCGTGCTCGCGTGGTTTGGGGATAGGCTCGGGCTTAGCAAAGTGCGTGATGCGGTACGGGATGGGATCGGCAATGCCGGGAACCATGTAGCCCACAAAGATGTCCGGAACCACGCAGCCAAACAAAAAGGCATTGCGGTCGCGCACGCTATCGGCAAGCACGCTAGCACGTGTCAGCAAGCGCTCCGTTTGAGCGATATGAATGTTCCAGCTTGGCATAGCCACCCCCATAAAAAACCTGGATAACTATACCATCACGGCAAAGCCGCGCGGGCGGCTACGCATCCTCTACGCAGCAACTATTCCGCAGCACCGCTCTCGGTTCCATACGACGGCGAAGGCGCCTCGACCACATGGTGATATCGATCGATATAGATGGCACGGGCCCCCAAGCGGCGCACCAAATCTTGATGGTGCGTACCCATCAAAACCGTCTTACCGGCAGCAACGTAGGCCAGCAAAAAGTTGACTACGATGTCGCACGAGTCCTCATCGAGCCCGTTGGTGGGCTCATCGAGCACTAGGATATCGGGGTTCATCGATACGACTGCCGCCAGCGCAACGCGCTTCTTTTGCCCGCCCGAAAGCTGATAGGGCGAGGCATCGACCAGATCGGCAACCTGGAACAGCTCCATGGCATCGCGGACGCGGCGCTCGATCTCGTCTGTCGGCAGCCCCATCTGCGCGGGACCAAAAGCAACTTCCTCGCCCACCGTGGCACAGAACAGCTGGGCGTCGGCATTCTGGAACACAAAGCCCACGCGCTGATGAAAACGCTGAGCGGCTGCGGAATCCTTGAGATATGCCGCATCGACCACGCGCCCATCGAACAGGTACGCACCCGCGTCCGTGAGCTCAAGGCCGTTAATAAGGCGCATGATCGTCGTCTTGCCACAACCGTTAGGACCAAGCAGGGCAACGAGTTCACCACGATCGACCTGCAGCGAAACGCCGTCGACCACCGTATGCCCCGTATATGAGAACACCACGTTGCGCAGCTCGATGAGCGGCGCGGCCTCGCCGCCCGCACCGTTCGTGCCCACCGCACTATTCATATCGATCGTCAAAACGTCGCCCTTCCCTATTTGCATCCCCAGCAAGAACCAGCAGCGCCTACAGCACGGCGCACAACACTGCCAGCAGTGCCACGCCGGCCGCATAGACCGCATCGCGCCAGCCAAACCCGGCGCGCGCGGGCGCCGGATACGCACCGGCAAAGCCGCGGCAAAGCATAGCCTCGTCCATCGCGTGGCTACATTCCATCGCCTTGATAAACGTCATGCCCATGATACCCGCCAGCGAGTCGGTGCGCGAAAAACCCGCAGGCGCACGACCCACGCTGCGCAGCATGACCGATTCGCACAGATCGTGCGCCGTGCGTCCCAGCACCTCGATATGCTTGAGCGCCATATCGAAAGTAAAGATGACCTCGTCGGGCAGGTGCAACATTTTGAGCGCCGCCGACATGCGGCTCCAGGTAAGCGTCCATGAAACGCCCAGCACAAGCGACACATTAATGAACGTCTTGAGCGCAATCTTGAGCATGGCGCCCGTGGCAGACGCGCCCAGCAGCAGGGCAGGTAGTGCCAAAACCACCGCGAGCCCCGCAGCGCCAAGTGCCGGCACAAAGGTTGCCCGCAGCCCGCGTACGGGGCGCACGGCAACGAGCACCAGCGCGATAGCCGCCATCAACATGAGGTACAGCGGGCTCTGTGTCAGGTACACGCACAGAACGCAGACGAACATCCCCACCAGGCGCACCGGCGCCGAAACGCAAGAAAGGGCGCGGTCGACCATCGACCCGCCCTCGTGTGCGCCTCCACCCAGGCGAACCCGCTCAAGCAGGCTCGCCAGGTGCAGGACGTTTTGTTGCATAACACGATGTCGAGCCCCCGCGGGCTCGTAACGCTGCTCGGCCGCAAGCCAGCTAGGCAGCTCGGCTATTGCCATGAGCACCGCTTTCCTTGACCGTCAGCGAGACCAGGCGGAATGCGATGGTCAGCACCGCCACGCCAATCACGCCCGAGAGGATATACATGGCAGCCTGGCCGGCAAAGCCAAGACCCTGCTCCTCGGAATAGGCCTGCAGATAATCGCCCGTGGGCAGGGCGTCGGCAAAGGTCGGGGTATCGAGGCCGACCGAAGCCTGCAGGCTGTCGTCGCCAGCCTCCTGAACGGCGGTCGCGGCGCCCTCGGCGTCCCACTCACCCCAGGCGTCACCGGTGGCGAGCAAGCCGAGCGGCGTGGCCACGACAAGCACGGCGACCAGGATGAGCGTGGGGATCAGCGAGGTCTTCTTGGCAGCAGTGCCCTCGGCAGCAAGCTGGCCATCGACGGCCTCGGGCCCGACGATAACGCTCGGCGCCGTCTTCTTGATAAAGCCGTAGATCGCGGCAGTCGCCACGCCCTCGACCACGCCGGCAACCAACATATGCGGAATCATCATGGCCGGAATGGCAATGGACAGCGGGAAGGGGCAGTACAGCGGCGCGCCCGAAGCGTTAGTAAAGAGCATGGGCTGAATACCAAACTCGACCGCCGCGCACAGGGCCGCCAGGCACAGGCCGACCCAGCCGCTTACGATGGCCGAAACCGAGGTGCCCCAGCTCTTGTCGTGCAAACGGCTGTTGAGCGCACGGAACACGATAGCAGCGGCAAACGGCAGCACGAAAGCCATGTTAAAGCAGTTGGCGCCAAAGGACAGGATGCCGCCGTCGCCAAACAGCAGCGCCTGCAGCGCCAGCGCGACCGAAACCGCGATGGCAGCGGCCTCGGGACCCAACAGCAGTGCGATGAGCGCACCACCAACGGCGTGACCCGTGGTGCCACCGGGCAGCGGAACGTTAAACATCATGAGCAAGAAGGAGAATGCGGCGCAAATACCCAGAAAGGCCATATGCTCGCGATCGAGCGTGACGCGCACTTTCTTGATGCAGTGAACCCATACGGGCACCATCGCCACCGCCATAACGGCATCGGTCTGCGGGGACAGATAATTATCGGGAATATGCATGAGCCCTCTCAATCAGAACGTTGCGTGTTACGTTTCCAACAATCCGTAACACCGACTCTGCATACTAACAAAAAGGCGCACCGCCCACAACGCAGCACGCCCTTGCAATACGTACGTTATTAACCCAGGTCCACGCACCGCCAAATAAAGGCCCATGCACTCCCAACTTTCCGGTCACCCGGAAGAAGGTGCAGTCCGCTCGCAACAAGGTTAACGCAGGAACCCGCCCCCGAGAGGGGTTTTCTAAGGCAACATCCCGCAGCCGCAAAGCGGCGAGGTCGTTGCCGTGAAAACCCCGCAGGGGGCGGGTTCCGAACGGCAAAGATTACGAGCGGACTTCGCCGTTTACGCCCTTGCACACCTTGGTGACGATCTTCTGGTGCGCCTTCTCGACCTCTTCGCTAGTAAGCGTGTGTTCGTCCGAGCGATACGTGAGCGCAAAGGCCATGGACTTCTTGCCCGCTCCGATACGAACCGGATCGCGGTAGACGTCGAACAGGCGCACGCCCTCGAGCAGCTTGCCGCCGGCGCTGGTAATACGGCGCTCAAGATCCTCGCAGGTCACGGCATTGTCGACCACAATGGCAAGGTCGTGCTCAACGGCCGGGTACTGCGAGAACTCGCGGTAGTTCTCCTGGTTGCGGGCGCCCTTGATCAGCTTGTCCAGGTCAAGCTCAAAGGCAACGACAACCTCGTCGATGCCGCAGGCCTCGCGCGCCTCGGGGTGGATCTCGCCGACCCAACCCAGCACGGTGCCGCCGGACAGAACCTCGGCCGCACGACCCGGCTGCAAAAAGGCATAGCCCTCGCCCTCGACGGGACGGAAGCGAACCTTCTCGATGCGCAGCTGGGCGAGCAGCTCCTCGACGATACCCTTGCCAAAGAAGAAACGCAGTTTACGGTACTTCATGTTCCAAGACTGCTCGCTCCACTGGCCCGAGAGCACACCCGCGACGGACTTGGTCTCCTTGGGCAGGCTGGCGTTCTCGCGACCGTGGAACAGGCTGCCGACCTCGTACAGGTGCACGTTGGGCGTACCGTGCGCCTCGTTGTAGGCCACGGACTGCAGCAGGCCCGGCAGCAGCGAACGACGCATCTCGGTCTGCTCGGCCACCAGCGGGTTCATGAGCACCACGGGGCAACCGCGGCCCTCGGTGGACATACCGATCTTCTCCAGGTCGCCCGGGGCGGCAAAGCCAAAAGTCGTGGTCTCGTTGAGGCCGCAGGCGCGCAGGATCTCACCGACCTTACGGGTGAGCTTCTGCTCGCGGGTCAGGCCGCCGATGTGGTTCTTGGCAGCCGGGATGGTCGCCGTCACGCGGCCCATGCCCCACAGGCGCAGGACCTCCTCGATCAGATCGATCTCGCGCGGCAGGTCGGGGCGGAAGCTCGGCGGAGTGACCATAAAGTCCTCGCCGTCACGCTCGACGGTGCAGCCCAGGCGGGTGAGCGAACGCTCGATAAAGTCGGGCTCGATGTCGGCACCGCAGATGGCGTGCACGCGGGCCAGGCGCAGCTTAATGCTGTCGATGGTCTTGGGCGCGGGGAAAACGTCGACATAGCCGGGAGCAACCTCGCCGCCGGCGATCTCCTCGATGAGCGCGCAGGTAACGTTGGCGACATCCACGCAGCCGGTCTCGTCGACCTGGCGCTCAAAGCGAATGGAGGCGTCGGAGATCAGCGACAGATCGCGGCTGGTGTGCGAGGTGCGGCCGGCGTTAAAGCAGGCGCTCTCGACCATCACGTCGACGGTGTCGTCCTCGATCTCGGAATCCATGCCGCCCATAACGCCGGCCAGCGCCACGGGGCGCTCGCCGTCGGTGATGAGGCCCATGCCGGCGTCGAGCACGCGCTCCTCGCCATCGAGCGTCGTAAACTTCTCGTCCTGCTGGGCGGCGCGAACCACCACGCGGCGGTGGCCGTCGCGCTCGGCAAAGGTAGACAGGTCAAAGGCATGCAGCGGCTGACCGGTGAGCATCATCACGTAGTTGGTGATGTCGACGATGTTGTTGTGCGGGCGCACGCCCAGGGCGTTGAGGCGCTTGACCATCCAGTCGGGCGACGGGCCGACCTTCACGTTACGCACGATGCGGGCGACGTAGCGGTCGCACAGGCCCTCGTCGGCGATCTCGACGGAAAGCTCGTCGTCGGTCGCGCGGCCGGTCTCCGCCTTGATGGCGGGCAGCTCAACGTGGAAATCGCGGTCGAAGATGGCGCCGGTCTCGCGGGCCATGCCGATCATGGACAGGCAATCGGGACGGTTGGGCGTGATCTCGCAGTCGAGCACGGTGTCGCTCGAGCCCACATACTCGGCAAACGGCATGCCGCAGGGCGTATCCTCGGGCAGGATCATGATGCCGGAGTGGTCGCCGCCCAGACCGAGCTCGCGCGCGGAGCAGTTCATGCCCATGGACACGACGCCGCGCAGCTTGCTCTTCTTGATCTTGATGTCGCCGGGCAGCTCGGCACCGATCATGGCCGTGACGATGTGGTCGCCGGCCTCAAAGTTCTGCGCGCCGCAGACAATCTGCAGCGGAGCGGGGTTGCCGTCGGCGTCGAGGTTCTTGTCGCCCACGTCGACCGAGCACACATACATATGGTCGCTATCGGGGTGCGGGGTCTTGGTGAGCACCTTGGCGGTCACTACATGGTCGAAGGACTCGCCCACGGTGTCGATCGCCTCGACCTCGGTGCCGGTACGGATATATTCGTCCGAAAGGGTCTTAGGATCCTCCGGAATATCGATCATGGTCTTGAGCCAGTCGTAAGAAACGCGCATCTAACTGGTCTCCTTTCATAAATGCGGCTTTGAGCCAAAAAACTGCAACGGAGACGGGTTTTCCAAGTGCCGCAGATTGCCTTGAAAGAGGAGGGCCGCGTACTTAGGTACGCAACCGACGATTGAAAGGCAAGGTGCGGTGCTTGGGAAAGCCGCCGGGCCTAGAACTGATTTAAGAAGCGCATATCGCCCGTCATGAGCGTTCGCAGGTCGGGCAGGTCGTAGCGCAGGGCCGCGACGCGCTCGGCGCCAATGCCAAAGGCGAAGCCGGTGTACTTCTCGGGGTCGATGCCGCAGTTGATCAGGACGTTGGGGTCGACCATGCCGCAGCCCAGGATCTCGATCCAGCCGCTATGCTTGCAGAAGTTGCAGCCCTTGCCGCCGCACACGTGGCAGCTCACGTCCACCTCGCAGCTGGGCTCGGTGAAGGGGAAGAAATGCGGGCGGTAACGCGTCTTGCGATCCTCGCCAAACATGCACTTAACAAAGTAGTCGAGCGTGCCCTTCAGGTCGCCAAAGGTGATGCCCTCGTCGACGACCAGGCCCTCGATCTGGTTGAACTGCGGCAGGTGGCAGGCATCGGCCGTGTCGGGACGGTAGACGGTGCCCGGGCAGATCATGTAGATGGGCGGCTTCTGCGACTCCATAGTGTGGATCTGCACGCCCGAAGTCTGGGTGCGCAGCAGCACGTCGGACTCGCCGTGGGCGTGAGCCTCGGGGTGCGCGACGCTGCCGGGGTTGTTGTCGACCACGTAGAAGGTATCGCGGGCCGAGCGGCTCGGGTGATCCATGGGAGCGTTGAGCGCGGTGAAGTTGTAGTAAGAGGTGTCGACCATGGGGCCGGACTCGACGGTGTAGCCGATGCCGCAGAAGATGTCCTCGGCCTCCTCGATGATTTGCTTGATCAGGTGCTGGTGGCCGATCTGCGGACGGATGCCCGGCAGCGTGATGTCGACGGCGTCGTGCTCGAGTGCGCGCTTGAGGGCGGCGGCCTTCATCTCGGTGTTTCGCTCGTCGAGCATGCCCTCGATCAGCTGGCGCATCTCGTTGGCGCGCTTGCCCATCACGGGACGATCCTCGGGGGCGAGCTTGCCCATCATGCGCATCAGGCCGGTGATGCGGCCCTTGCGGCCGAGCAGCTCAACGCGCGCAGCCTCGAGCTTGGCTGCGTCGTCGGCGCCTGCGACGAGCTCCTTGGCCTCTTCCTCGAGTTTGACCAGATCATCAATCAGACTCATGTCTTCCCTTTCGTCTCTCGCGCATCCGCGCTCCGGGACGGCTGACGCCGCCCGATGCTGCGGATGCGCGGCCCGGTTCGGTAACAAAAAACCGTCCTCGGGCATGTGCATTGCCCAAGGACGGTTGAATTCCGCGGTACCACCTTGTTTGACCCAGCGGATGTCTGGCCCGCCGTGCCCACTCTGCACCCCTTATCGCGAGGCTCACGGCTTCCCTACTGGGGCTTCGCCGCCGCTAGCCGCGCGCCCGTTGAGGTCGCTGCTCGGGAGTGAACGCTTGGCCCTTGCCACCGCAGGAAGGCTTGCAGCCCATGACCTTCCCTCTCTTGCCGGCGACGCGGCGGGCAAAACCCTCTCCGTCAACGCATTGGGCTATAGGATAACACATTCTGCGAGCATATCGCCGCGTTCCGTTTTGTTCGCACTGGGTACAAGGTAGGTAGCTGTGCAAACTGGCCGTACGCCCACCCGTGGCGTCCGGTCTGCGAGATCAAGGATATAGGTATGGGAAAGAACAAGGATAAGATGGCCAAGCCCGCAGCGGATAAGACGCCCAAAGGCATGAAGGTCGATAAGGCTGTCAAAAAATTCCGTAAGCTCGAGGGCAAGCTGTGGACTCGCGAGTACCTGCTCAAGATTGCCGAGTTTGACGGCACGACCATTGCTCCCGCCAACGGCGCCGCGGCCCGCGCCGATGCTATGGGCACCCTTGCTGGCGAGCATCACAAGCTGCTGACCAGCAAAAAGTCTGTCGAACTTGTGCGCTCGCTGGCACGAGAGACCGTCGCGGGCGGCAAGATCGACGACCCGCAGCTGCTCGACGAGATTCGCGTACTCGGCCGCGACCAGCGCGAGGCAAGCGTCATCCCCACCGAGGAAGCCGAGGCCTGGACCAGGCTCACCTGCGAGGCCGACGCCGTGTGGCACAAGGCCAAGACGGCCAATGACTGGGCGAGCTTTGAGCCCTATGTGGATAGAATCGTCGCCCAACTTAAGCATCAGGCCGAGCTCATGGACCCCAAGCGCGACCCATACGATGTTTGGCTCGACCAGTACGAGCGCGGCCTTTCCGCCAAGAGCTTCGACGCGTTTTGCGATGAGGTCAAGGCGACGGTCGTGCCGCTCGTGCACGCCATCGGCGAGCGCGGCCAGCAGCCGGCTGCCGACTTTTTGCACGCCCACGTGCCAGAGGCCGCCCAGCGTGCCATGAGCTTCGACCTTATGAAGCTTGTCGGCCTGGACCTGGACGACACCACGCTTGCCTTTACCGAGCATCCGTTTAGCGAGGGCTTTGCCGTGGGTGATGCGCGCATCGCGACGCACATCTACGAGGACGACTGCATCTCCAACGTCTACAGCATCATCCACGAGGCGGGGCACACCATGTACGAGCTGGGCGTCAATCCCGCCTACGCGCGCACCTGCCTGGAGGGCGGCACCTCCATGGGCATCCACGAGAGCCAGAGCCGCTTTTTCGAGAACACCGTGGGTCGCAGCCGCGCCTTTATGGGCCCGCTGCTCGAGGTGCTGCGTCGTCACGCGCCCGAGGTCTACGGCGACGTCGACGAAGACACGCTCTACCGCGCCGTGAACATCGCGCAGCCGTCGTTGATCCGCACCGAGGCCGACGAGCTCACCTATCCGCTGCATATTATGGTGCGCTACCAGATTGAGCGTATGCTGTTTGCCGGCGAGGCTGCGGCCAAGGACATCCCCGCGCTTTGGAACCGCTTTATGGACGAGTACCTGGGCATTCCCGTTCCCGACGACACGCACGGCTGCCTGCAGGATACGCATTGGAGCGGCGGTTCGTTTGGCTACTTCCCCACGTATGCGCTGGGTAGCGCCTACGATGCCATGTTTGTGCCGGCCATGTGCCGCGACGGCGTCGACCTCAACGGCGCCTGTGCGAGCGGCGACTTGGCACCCGTCCGCGCGTGGCTGGGCGAGCACATTTGGCAGTGGGGCCGCGCCAAGGACGCGCCGGAGCTCATCAAGGGCGCATGCGGCATGGCGTTCGATGCCCGCTACTACTGCAGCTACCTGCAGGACAAGTTCACCACGCTGTACGAGCTGTAAGGATTGACCAGCACGCCATCGCCAACGCCAACCATGTTGACGCCGATGTCTTGGCAACGTCAGCGAAAACGGCCCCAAGCGAGCAAGGTGACGTGAAATCAGAACCACCCTTAAAAAGGGTGGTTTGCTCTTAGGGT